>NZ_JBSFNS010000142.1:0-17939 GCF_053587275.1 Amycolatopsis sp. NPDC003676 | reverse complement strand
GTTCTACGACGGCGGCGCGCTGTGGCTCGACCTCGAGACCGAGGGCGGCCAGACGCTGCGGGTCGAGCAGGTCCGCTGGACCGTCGACGCGCCGGTGAGGGAATCTGATTCCCTCAAGGAGCCCTTCACGGACCATTTTTCTTGAGCGCGGAACCGCGGTCGCGGAGCCCGCTACTTCTTCGGCACGCCCAGCGCGGCCAGCGCCGGACCGGCCATGATCACGCCGTTGCCGGTCACCGCGTCGAACCCGGGCGCGCCCAGGTCGATCGCGCTCGACACCAGCGCCGTGCGGACGTCCGCCGGGGTCGCGGACGGCTTGCCCGACAACAGCAGCGCCGCGATCGCCGCCGCGTGCGGGGCCGCCGCCGAGGTCCCGAAGAACGGCTGGAAGCCGGTCACCGAGGTGGCCACGCCGTCGGCCGCGGTGATGTCCGGCTTCGCGCGGGTCGCGCCGCCGGTCGAGGACACGTTGCCCGGGGTCAGCTCACTGCCGTCGGCGTTGTAGAAGAGGTGCCGCTGGCCGTCGGAGGTGAAGCGCTCCCACTTGCTGGCCGAGGTGAACAGGCCTGGGTACGGGCCGGCCGGGTTCGCCGGGTCGCCGGTCTCCAGCGGACGCCCGAACGCAGTCGCCGCCGGGGCCGCGGCCACCGAGAACGCCGCGGCCGCCGCCGAGTGGCCCGAGGTCACGCCCGCGGTGCTGAAGCCCTTGAGCGAACCGGAGTCGACGAAGCGGCCGCGGACCACGTTGACCGCGAAGAACCGGTCCGCGCCGCTGTACTTGACCACCGCGAGCCGGTAACCGGAGCCGGACGTCGGCACGGTCAGGCTCTCGTACGGGTTCTGCGAACCGTTTTGCGCGTTGGCGCTGGAGGCGACGACGCTGCCGGAAGCGTTGAGCAGGAACAGGTCGTAGTCGTTGGCCGAGTGTCCCCACGGGTCCGACCAGAACAGTGTCACCGGCCTGCCGAGCGAGCCCGGCGACAGCGGGTCGGTGGTCTGCACCCCGCTGCCGGGGTCGAAGTCGTGCGGGGTCCCGGTGACGCCCGGCAGCGTGGTGCCGGACGAGCGGAAGTCGCCCTCGTAGTAGCCGCTGCTTCCGTCGGTGAGGTTGCCGGAGTTGCCCGCGGAGGAGAAGTACAGCGCACCGGACGCGGTGACGTCGTTGACCGCCTGCGCGACCTGCGTGTCTTGGAACGGCGACTCGTCGAAGTACGCGACGTCGTCGACGATCACCGTGCACTTGCCGGCGTTGCGCAGCGCGCGGATGTTGTCCGCGAAGCTCGACTCGCTGGTGAAGGCGGTCGCGAAACCGAGCGTCGCGCCCGGGGCGAGGTCGTGGACGATCTCCAGCATCGCAGTGCCTTCGTCGCCGCTGCCAGCTTGGCCAGGCAGCACGTCGACCGCGGGCAGTTCGCCAGCGTCCTGCGACTTCTTCAGCGAGTTGACGCCGTCGGAAAGCACGCAGACCTTCACGCCGGTGCCGTTCACGCCGTAATCCGTGCGGGCAGTGTCGGCGCCGTGGGCTTTGTCCCCTTCGGACACCTGCACGGCGGCGACGGCCTTCTTGGCCAGCTGCTGACGCTGCGCGTCCGGCTCGTTCCAGGTCATCGCCTGCGTCGCGGGCTGGACCTGGCGGACGTCGCCGCGCGCCGCGATCCGGTCCACCGCGTTCAGCGGCAGCTGGGCGCGAACCGAGCCATTGGACGAGGTGGACTGAACGGTGCCGCCCGCGGCGCGCACCGCGTTCGCGATCGCGGCACCCGCCGTACCTGCGATGTCCACCGAAACCGTGCCGGTCTGGCTGACCGGCAGCCCGGTGCGGTAATCCGGAAGCAGCGCGGCGAGACCGCGGTCGGCGCGCAGGCGCTTTTCCACGACGAGCTGGCTGGACTGCTTCTGCTCGGCCGGGCTGAGGGTCTTCTTGATTCCCTGCAGCGCGCTGATCCCGGCTCCGGCGCGGGCGTTCGCCGCGTCCGCCGCCGACGGCTGCGCGACGGCGACCCCGCTCCCGGCGAGCACCACCCCGACCGCCAGCGGCGCGGAATACGCGACCACCCGGCTCGTTCTTCTCATGACAGCTCCTGTCCTCGCCCCCGGCCACCGACTGTGGTCACGTGAATCTAAAGAGCGACTGGGGCTAAGACCACCGACCAAAGTGGTATCTGCCCGGATAGCCCATCTGGTGAGATGCAGATGGGCCATTCCGGGGCACGAAGCGGAGCTGGCAGTCTGCTCATGTGGCGAACCTGGGGAGGGATTTCGCGCGGCTGTGGGCCGCGTACGCGATCAGCACGGCTGGCAGCACGGTCGGCGCGGGCGCGCTCGGACTCGTCGCGGTGCTCGTGCTCGACGCGCCTGCGTGGCAGGTTTCCCTGATCACCGCGATCTCGGCCGCGTCCAGCGCGGTTCTCGCTTTCCCGCTCGGGCCGCGCGTCGAGTTCGCCCGGAAGCGTCCCGCGATGATCATCGGAGACCTGGTCCGCTGCGCCGCCTTGGCGAGCGTGCCGTTGGCGGCCGCGCTGCACGTGCTGACCATGCCGCAGCTCTACGCCGTCGACATCGTCGTCGCCACCGCAGCCGTCATCTTCTCCGCGGCCAGCGGCGCGCATCTCAAGGCCCTTGTCGCGCCGGACGAGCGGGCGGTCGCCTTGAGCCGCTTCGAGAGCACCGATTGGATCTGCTGGTCCGCCGGACCGCCGCTGGGCGGCGTCTTGATCAGCGCTCTCGGCGCGACCGCGACGATGCTCATCGACGCGTTTTCGTTCCTGCTGTCCGCACTCGGAATCCGCCGCTTGCGCGCGCCGGAGCCGCCGCCTGTTGTCGCAGCGGGTCCTGCGCGTCGCGGGTTCACCGACGGATGGCGATACCTGCTGCGTAGTCCCGAACTGCGGCCGTTGTTCTTCAACTCGGTGTTGTTCAGCGGGGCGGTCCTTTGGGTCACGCCGCTGCAAACCGTGCTGATGCTGCGGGATCTCGGCTTCGCGCCATGGGAATACGGGCTCGTGCTGGGTGTCCCCTGCCTTGGCGGGCTGCTCGGTGCCCGTCTCGCACCGTTGCTCAGCTCTCGATACGGTGCAACGAAAGTGTTGCTGTGGACTAGTTTCGCGCGTACGCCGTGGTTGCTCGTGTTGCCGTTCGCCATTTCCGGGGCTGCCGGAGTCACCCTGCTGATCGCTGCGAACTTCGGGCTGTTGCTGGTGGCGGGCATCTTCAACCCGACCTATTCGGCGTACCGCCTGTCGCTGATCGACGACGCTGTCCTGACGCGGACGCTCACCGCTTGGTCGACCGGAACCCGTACCGCCAAACCGATTTTCGTCACCCTGGGCGGGATTGCTGCCGGGGTGCTCGGCGTGCGCTTCTCCCTGGGGATTGGCGCCGCGCTCTGCCTGCTGAGCGCGGCCGCGTTGCCCGCTCGCCGAGCCAGGTGATCAGTTTTTGTCGGTGGTGCCGGTTAACGTGGCTGCCATGTTCAAGATCGACCGCGCGACCGCTGCCGACGCCGCCGCGCTCACCAACCTCATGCACGCATCATCGGCTTACCAAGGCCAGTACGCCTCGATCCTGGAGGGATACGTCGTCACGCCGGATTACCTTCGCCAGCACCAGGTTCTGGTCGCGCGCGGCCCCTCGGGGCCAGTGGGGTTCGCCGCGCTCACCGATGCCGAGTTAGACCTGTTGTTCGTCGCCGACGAAGCGCAGGGAACGGGGATTGGCGCGCGTCTTGTCCGGCACATTCTTGGTGTGGCAAGGGAAAACGGGCTGTCCGAGGTACGGGTGGTGTCGCATCCGCCCGCGGTGAAGTTCTACGAACGCATGGGCGCCCGGCAGATCGGGACTGTCCCGCCGAAACCGCCGCGGATCTCATGGTCGCGGCCGGAATTGGCGTTCTCCTTGCCGCTGGCCGAAAACGAGAGCGCCCCGGCCCGCGAAACCACCGCGGACCAGGGCGACCGTCGAAGAATCAGAAGTTGATCATATGACCGGCCAGACCGTGCACCGCTTCCTTGACCGCCTCGCCCAGTGTCGGGTGCGCATGCACGTTGCGCGAAACCTCGTGCACCGTAAGGTCCCACTGCTGCGCCAGCGTCAGCTCCGGCAGCAGTTCCGTGACGTCCGGGCCGATGAGGTGCGCGCCCAGCAGTTCGCCGTACTTCGCGTCGCTCAGCACCTTCACGAAGCCCGCCGCGTCGCCGAGGCCGTGCGCCTTGCCGTTGGCCGTGAAGGGGAACTTCGACACCTGGACGTCAAAGCCCTTCTCGCGCGCCTGTTCCTCGGTCCAGCCGAAGCTCGCGATCTGCGGCTGGCAGTAGGTCGCGCGCGGGATCATCACGAAGTCCAGTTCCATGGTCTCCGCGCCGGCGATCGTCTCCGCCGCCACGATGCCCATCGACTCCGACGCGTGCGCCAGCATCAGCTTCGCCGTCACGTCGCCGATCGCGAACAGGTGCGGCACGTTCGTCCGGCCGCGGCCGTCGATCGCGATCGCGCCGCGCTCGGTGAGCTCGACGCCGGTGTTCTCCAGGCCGTAGCCCTCGACGTTCGGCCGGAACCCGATGGCCTGCAACACCTTGTCCGCCTCGAGCACCTGCTGCTCGCCGTTCTTCGACACGGTCACCAGCACCTTGGCTCCCGAGTCGTCGATCGCCTCGACCTTGGTGCCCAGCAGCACCTTGATGCCCAGCTTGCGGTAGCGCTTCGCCAGTTCGGCGGACACCTCGGCGTCCTCGAGCGGCACCATCCGGTCGAGGAATTCGACGATCGTCACGTCCACGCCGTAGTTGCGCAGCACGTACGCGAACTCCACGCCGATCGCGCCGGCTCCGGCGATCACGATGCTGCCCGGCAGCTCGCTTTCGAGGATCTGCTTTTCGTAGGTGACCACGCGCTCGCTGCGCTGCGTGCCCGGCAGCAGCCGAGCCGTCGCGCCGGTCGCGATGATGCCGTAGGTGAAGGTGATCCGCTCGCCGTTCACCTCGAGGGTGTTGGCGTCGATGAAGGTGCCGCGCCCGTCGTACTCGGTGATCTTGTTCTTCTTCATCAGGAAGTGCACGCCCTTGACGCGCCCGTCCGCGACCTTGCGGCTGCGCTCGTACGCCGCGGTGTAGTCGAACCGGATCTCCCCGTCGGAGGAGATGCCGTAGGTCTTGGCCTCCTCCTTCACCGTGTGCGCGAGCTCCGCGTTGCGCAGCAGCGCCTTCGAAGGGATGCAGCCGACGTTGAGGCACACCCCGCCCCAGTACTTCTCTTCCACGACCGCCACGCTCAGGCCCAGCTGCGAAGCCCGGATCGCCGCGACGTACCCACCGACTCCGGCCCCGAGGACCACCACGTCATAGTCTGCGCTCATACCGTTGAAACTACCCGCCGCGCCCGCGCGGGGCGGCGTGACGGCGCCCGCTTTCAGCCCGGCCGCTGCTCGCCCCGGCGCATTCTCGGACGGCGGGTCCGGGCGATGCTCACCGGAATTGGTCGCCACCTGGTCCGTAACGCCGCTGAATTGTCCACAGTGGTCGCCACCCCGCCGAGCCGGACCGCCGGATCCGGTTGTCAGACCGGCGGACGCACGCCCCGGATCTCCGCCAGCAGCTCCGTCACGGCGGCCATGATCCGCGCCGTCGCCTCCTCCAGCACGTCCCTGGTCAGCTCCCGCCCGCGCAGATCGCCGAGCTCCACCGGCGGCCCGGCGACGAACTCGATCTTCCGCCGCGGCAGGACATGCGGATACCACGATCCGGCGGGCAGCAGTTCGTGCGTGCCCCAGTTCGCGACCGGAATCACCGGCACGCCGGTCTCCAGCGCGATCCGCGCCGCGCCGGTCTTGCCCTTCGAGGGCCAGCCGTCCGGATCCGCGGAAAGCCCGGCCTCCGGGAAGATCGCCACGCATTCGCCCGCGCGTACCGCGGCGACGGCGTCGCGGTACGCGCCCGCGGCGGTCGGCGCGCCCCGGTGGACCGGGATGTGCTTGCCCGAACGCATCACCGACTTGATCACCGGGGCGTTCCAGAGACTCGCCTTCGCCAGGTACCTCGGCACCCGTCCGGAGCCGAGGCAGAACGCGGTGAGCGTCGTCGGGTCGGCGTTGGAGAGATGGTTGGAGGCCACCACGACGCCGCCCGATTCCGGGATGTTCCGCGCACCGCGCACACGGAATCGGCTCGTGAGGGCGAGCAGCTGCCACACCACCTCGATCGCGAAGTGGTACCAGGCGCCCCGGCCGGACTTGGCGAACCGCCTGCCGTACTTCTGCATGCCGCGGAAGCCGAGCAGCTCCCCTTCGAGCGGGGTCCAGTTGTCCCGGGTCCGGGTGCGCAGCGCCATGAGCGTCATTCGTAGCGGAAGACGCTCCGGTTCGGCGCCGCGCGGACCCGGGACGCGGCGGGAATCACACCCGCTCGAGCACCACCACGGGGATCTCGCGGTCGGTCTTCTTCTGGTAGTCGTTGTAGGCGGGCCACACCGCGGCGAGCTTGTCCCACAGCCGGGCGCGTTCCTCGCCGGTCGCGGTCCGGGCGCGCGCGGTGAACTTGTCCGCCCGCACCTGCACGCGGACCTCGGGGTTCTCCTGCAGGTTCAGGTACCAGCCGGGGTGGTTCTCCGCGCCGCCCTTCGAAGCGACGATCACCGGGTTGCCGTCGTCCTCCTGGTAGATGAGAGCGAACTTCCGGTCCTGACCCGTCTTGCGGCCCTTCGTGGTGAGCACCAGCGTCGGCACGCCGTCCTGCCAGTCGTGCCCGACCTCCCCGTCGGTCTCCTCGTAACGGCGAACGTGCTCGTCACCGAACAGCATGCGGATTTCCTTTCGTTCGACTTCCGCGCTCGACAGCCCGGACCTGCCCTCCCACCCTGCCGCGAACCGGTCGGTCGCGCTGATCAGCTCGTGCAGCGTGCCCGGTTCGTCGAAGGCGTGCCCGGCGTCGCCGATCATCTTCAGCTCGGCGCCCGGCAGCACCTGTGCGAGTTCCCAGGCGGTGGTGGCGGGAGTGACCACGTCGTACCTGCCCTGCACCAGAACACACGGGATGCCCGAGAGCTTCCCGGCGCCGCGGATCAGCTGGTCAGGGGCGAGCCAGCCGCCGTGGCGGAAGTAGTGGTTCTCGATCCGCGCGATCGCGAGCGCGAACTCCGGCTCGGCGAACGCGGCCACCACTTCTTCCTGCGGGGTGAACTTGACGGTCTCGCCCTCCCACCGGCTCCAGGCGAGCGCGGCGGGCCCGTGCACGTTCGGATCGGGGTGATTCAGCAGTTCGTGGTACACCTCAAGCAGGTCGCCGCCGCGGCGCGCGTACGGCACCGGCGCGAGGAAGCGCGACCACGCCTCCGGGAACATGCACGCGGCACCGCCGCCGAAGAGCCACTGCACTTCTTTCACCCGGAGCGTCGCGACGCCGCGCAGAATCAGTTCGGTCACCCGCTCCGGATGCGTCTCGGCATAGGCGAGCGCGAGCACGCTTCCCCACGAGCCGCCGAACAGCTGCCAGCGGTCGATGCCGCGGTCCTCGCGCAACTGCTCCATGTCGGAGACCAGGTGCCAGGTCGTGTTCACCGAGAGGTCGACGTCCGGCTCGCTGCAGTGCGGCGTGCTCCGGCCGCAGCCGCGCTGGTCGAACAGCACGATCCGGTAGAGCTCCGGGTCGAACAGCCGCCGGTGCCGCGCGGACGCGCCGCCCCCGGGCCCGCCGTGCAGGAACGCGACCGGTTTGCCCTCGGGATTGCCGCATTCCTCCCAATACAGCGTATTGCCGTCTCCGACCGGCAGCATCCCGTGGTCGTACGGATCGAGTTCCGGGTACAGACCGAGCATGCAGCCACTATGCCCGACCTCGGCCGCGTCCCGCTGAGGGTCCACTGTGGACGCGCGGACACGGCCGGGAGGGTCCGGTTAGGCTTCCCTCATGGCGAAGGTACTGGTGGTGGAGGACGACGCGGCGATCGGCAGCGTCCTCGACTCCGCGCTGCGCGGGCACGGCCACACAGTGCAATGGTGCCGGGACGGCCGGAGCGCGCTGCGCGAGACGGCGGCCGATCTCGTGCTGCTGGACCTGGGCCTCCCGGACGTCGACGGCGTCGAGGTGTGCCGGCGGCTGCGCTCGGCCATCCCTGGCGCGGTGCTGGTGATCCTCACGGCGCGGGCGGACGAGATGGACGTCGTGGTCGGGCTGGAGGCCGGTGCCGACGACTACCTCACCAAGCCCATCCGGCTGGCCGAACTGCTCGCCAGGGTGCGCGCGCACCTCCGCCGCGGCGCGCCCGCCGCGCCGTCGACGCCGGTCGTGCGGATCGGCGCGCTGGAGGTCGACATCGCGAGCAGGCGGGTCAGCCTGAACGGCCGGGAGGTCGCGCTGCGGGCGCGGGAGTTCGACCTGCTCGCGCGGCTGGCCGTCCAGCCGGGGCAGGCCGTCAGCCGGGACACGCTGATGTCCGACGTCTGGGATTCGCACTGGCACGGCTCCACCAAGACGCTCGACGTGCACATCGCCGCGCTGCGCCGCAAGCTCGCCTCGGCCGCCGAGTCTCCGTACGAGGTGCCGAGGATCGCGACCTTGCGCGGGCACGGATACCGGTTAGAGGGGGACTGAACGGGGTGCGCCGCCGGATCGTGACGCTCACCGTCCTCGCTGCGGTCCTGGCCACGAGCCTGTTCGGACTGCCGCTCGCCGTCGGGGCGCTGTGGTACTTCCGCACGCACACCACGTCCGCGCTGGAGCGCGCCGCCGACGGCGCGGCCGTCGTGGTGTCCGACGCGCTCGCCGCCGGCGAACCTTTCCAGGTGCCGGACAACGAGGACGGCGCCGAGGTCGGCGTCTACGACCCGAAGGGCCACCTTCTCGCCGGAGAAGGCCCGCCCGTCGCGGACGACGTCGTGCGCGGAGTCGGCGCGACCCGCAGCGACATGCTGAACCAAAAGGTCGGCGACGAGGACGTGCTGGCCGTGCCAGTGCTGACCGGAGCCCGCCTCACCGGCATCGTGCGCGCGGCGCTCCCCCGGTCCGCGCTGACCCGCGACGTCGGCATCACCTGGCTGGTGATGGCCGGGTGCGCGATCGGCGCGGTGCTGGCCAGCTGGCTGGTCGCCCGCCGCATCGCCGCGCGGCTGACCCGTCCGCTGGAGGACCTTGCCTGCGCTGCCGCGCGTCTGGGCGAAGGCGACTTCTCCGCACGCTCCCGACGCTCGGCGATCCCGGAAATCGACCGGGTCGGTGCGGCTCTGGACGTCACCGCGACCCGCATCGGCGAAACCCTGGAACGAGAGCGCGCCTTCTCCGCCGAAGCGTCACACCAGTTGCGCACCCCGCTCGCCGGACTGCGCCTGCAACTCGAATCCGCGCTGGAAACCCCTGGCCGCGATCCCTACGCGGCGGTGCGCGCCGGAATCACCGCCGCCGACCGGCTGGAACGCACCGTCGAAGACCTGCTCGCGCTGTCGAGGGAACGCCGCACCCCTCGCGACGAACTGGACCTCACCGCTCTCCTGGCCGAGCTGACCGACCACCCGCTGCCCGACCACCGCCAGCTGCGCCTGGAAATCACCGACCCGCCGCCAGTCCGCGCATCGGCGCCCGCGGTCCGGCAAGTGCTCGCTGTCCTGCTGGACAACGCACTGAACCACGGCGAAGGCACCATCACGGTCCGAGCCCGCGACGCCGGTGGTGCTCTCGCCGTGGACGTCGTCGACGAAGGCCCGGACCTCGGCGAACGCGACCCGTTCGCCGATCACGCGCCCGGCGGGCACGGCATAGGCCTCCGTCTGGCCAGAAGCCTGGCCGAAGCCGAAGGCGGCCGCTTGCGCCTTTCGCGGCCTGATCCGCCGACGTTCACGTTGCTGCTTCCCGAAGCGCCCGCTTCCTGACCCAGCCAGTGGCAAACAGCCGCCGTTCGCCTCCCGAAGCTCTTCCGCTTCGAACTGGCTTCCGGCCGGTCTGCCTGGCAGCTCGACGTCGCCAGTTCTCATCGACCACGCGCACGGTGATCGGACAGCGCGGTCGCAGTACCGCCAAGCCGCCAGTCCACAGCTCCTCACCAGCCGATCCGCGCAGGTAAACCCACCGCCGCGAACCGCCGGGACCGATCACTTACAGTCATTCCCGGCCCGGAACCCCGTACCTCTCCGGGCCGCACCACCCCGCCGAAACCGACCCTGAGAGCGCAATGAATCACCCCTCAGCACCCGCAATCCACAACAGATCGCGGTTCTCGGGGCAATTTTCGATCGATACCGTGGCTCGAAGTCGACAGTGGCGTCACAATGAATCGCTAGGAGCCGCCCGGTGAGCACCACCTCCTCCAGTCCTGCGCGCGGGAGGCTCGCCTCGGCGATGCTGCGCCGCAAACCGGTCACCGATCTGGTGGCCGAGGCGGATCACGGGCCGTTGAAGCGGTCGCTCGGGCTCAGCCAGCTGACCATGCTCAGCATCGGAGCCACCCTGGGCAGCGGGATTTTCGTGGTGCTCGGCGAGGCGGTCCCGGTGGCCGGGCCCGCTGTCGTGGTTTCGTTCGTGCTGGCCGGGATCACCGCGTTGTTCTCCGCGCTTTCCTATGCCGAGCTGGCGGGCATGATCCCGCTGTCTGGCTCCTCTTATTCCTACGCGTACGCGACGCTCGGCGAGTTGATCGCCTGGGTGTGCGGCTGGTGTCTGGTGCTGGAGTACGGCGTCTCGGTCGCGTCCGTCGCGGTCGGGTGGGGGCAGTACGTCAACGAACTGCTGCACCTGGCGTTCGGCGTCACGTTGCCGGAGGCGCTCAGCGGGCCGCCGGGGGACGGTGGGCTCGTCAATATTCCGGCGATTGTCGTGGTGCTGCTGGCGATGGTGCTGCTCCTCTCCGGCGCGAAGGAGAGCGCGCGGGCCAACGCGATCATGGTCGTGGTGAAGATCGGCACGCTGATTCTGTTCTGCGCCATCGCGTTCACCGCCGTCCGGGCGCAGAACTTCACTCCGTTCCTGCCGCTCGGGCTGGCCGGGATGAGCGCGGGCGGGGCGAAATTGTTCTTCTCCTACATCGGGTTCGACGCCGCCTCCACCGCCGGCGAGGAGGCGCGCAACCCGCAGCGGGACCTGCCGCGCGCGATTTTGCTGTCGCTGGCCATCGTGACCGTGCTCTACTGCCTGGTCGCGTTCGCCGCGGTCGGCGCGCTGCCCTGGCAGGAGTTCGGCGACAAGCAAGCCGCGCTGTCGCACGTGCTCACCACGATCTCGAGCAACCCGCTGTGGGCGATCCTGCTCGCGATCGGCGCGATCGTGGCGATCTCCAGCGTCGTGCTGACCGTCCTTTACGGACAGACACGGATCCTCTTCGCCATGTCCCGCGACGGGCTGGTACCGAAGTCGCTGTCCAAGGTGCATCCGAAGACCGGCGTGCCGCGCACCAACACGCTCGTGGTGTCCGGGTTCGTCGCGGTGCTCGCGGCCTTCATCCCGCTCGGCAAGCTCGCCGACGCCACCAGCATCGGGACGCTGTTCGCGTTCGGGCTGGTCAACATCGCCGTGCTGATCCTGCGCAAGCGCCGTCCGGAAGCCGAACGCACCTTCCGCGTGCCGTTTTCGCCGGTTACGCCGGTCCTTGGCGTGGCATGCTGCGCGTACATGATGTTCAGCCTCGACGGGGCGACCTGGATCGTGTTCGGCGCGTGGATGCTGCTCGGCCTCGTCATCTACTTCGGCTACAGCATCCGCCGCTCGCGGCTCGCGGAGGTCCGATGATCATCGCCGTCCACCAAGGACCGCACGACCGGCTGCCTGAGGCAATGGCCGCGGCGGCGGAGCGCGGCGCCGAGCTCATCGTGACCGCCGAGATGGGCACGACGGGTTACAACATCGGCGCGAAAGCCGTCGCCGAGCTGGCAGAACCGGCGGACGGACCGCGCGCGGCCGAGCTGGGGGCGTTGGCTGCCAAGCACCAGATCGGGCTGGTCTACGGCTATCCCGAGCGCGACGGCGACGCGGTGTACAACTCGGCGCAACTGCTGTCCGCGCAAGGGGAACGGCTCGCGAACTACCGCAAGACGCACCTGTTCGGCGACCTCGACCGCGACCAGTTCTCCCCCGGCGACGAGCCGGTGGTGCAGGCCGAGTTCAACGGCCTCCGCGCTGGCCTGCTGGTCTGTTACGACGTCGAGTTCCCCGAACTGGTCCGCGCGCACGCGCTCGCGGGCACGCAGGTGCTGCTCGTTCCGACCGCGCTGATGCGGCCGTACGAGCGCGTCGCCGACTTGCTCATTCCGGTTCGTGCGCACGAAAGCCAGCTGTACGTCGTGTACGCGAATCGCTGTGACGCCGAAGGCGAGCTGAGCTACTGCGGACGCTCGACAGTCGCGTCGCCGGATGAAGTCGTCGCGAAGGCCGGGCCGGACGAAGAGCTGCTCTTCGCCGACCTCGACCCCGCTGTGCTCGCTCAAGCGCGAGCCGAAACCCCGTACCTGGCCGACCGACGGCCGTCGCTGTACCGCTCTCTCACCGAAGGACCCCGGGCATGACCTCCGCAGTTCCCGCCGCGATCCACGCCGAGGAACCGGCCGGCAGGCCGATCACGATGTTCGGCCCCGATTTCCCGTTCGCCTACGACGATTACCTCGCGCATCCCGCCGGGCTCGGCACCGTGCCGGAACAGGCGCGCGGCACCGAGGTCGCGGTGATCGGCGGCGGCCTCTCCGGCATCGTGGCCGCCTACGAGCTGATGAAGCTCGGGCTGCGGCCGGTCGTGTACGAGATCGACGGAATCGGCGGACGGCTGCGCACGCACCACTTCCCCGGCCTGCCCGACGACGTCGTCGCCGAGATGGGCGCGATGCGGTTCCCGCCGGCGTCGACGTCGCTGTTCCACTACCTCGACACGGCCGGGCTGGAAACCGTGCCGTTCCCGAACCCGCTTTCGCCCGCCACACCGAGCACGGTGGTCGATCTCAAGGGCCGCAGCCATTACGCGCGCACGCCCGAAGATCTGCCCGACGTGTACGGCGAAGTGGCGAAGGCGTGGCAGCGCACACTCGACGAGCACGCGTCGTTCGCCGAGATGCAGACCGCGATCCGCAATCGCGACGCCGCGACGGTCAAAAAGATCTGGAACGAACTGGTGCCCCGGCTCGACAACCAGACCTTCTACGGATTCCTATGCGATTCCCCGGCATTTTCCTCGTTTCAGCATCGAGAGATCTTCGGGCAAGTCGGATTCGGCACCGGCGGCTGGGACACCGACTTCCCGAACTCGATTCTCGAAATCCTCCGGGTGGTCTATACCGGCGCGGACGACGAGCACCGCAGCATCGTCGGCGGCAGCGGGCAGCTCCCGAAGCGGCTGTGGGAGCACGTCCCGGACAAGCTCGCGCACTGGCCGTCCGGCACGAATCTGGCCGCACTGCACGAAAACGGCCAGCCGCGACCAGGTGTCACCCGGCTGCACCGCACCGCGCCGAACAACATCACCGTCACCGACGAGTCCGGCCACATCCGCACGTTCGGCGCCGCGGTGTTCACCGCGCAGAGCTGGATGCTGCTGTCGAAGATCGAATGCGACGAGGCGCTGTTCCCGATCGACCACTGGACGGCCATCGAGCGCACGCACTACATGGCTTCCTCCAAGGTGTTCGTGCCCGTCGACCGCCCGTTCTGGCTCGACCCGGACCCGGTCACCGGCCGCGACACGATGAGCATGACGCTCACCGACCGGATGCCGCGCGGCACTTACCTTCTCGGCGACGACCCGGACCGGCCCGCGGTGATCTGCCTGTCCTACACGTGGGCCGACGATTCGCTGAAGTGGCTGCCGCTTTCGGTGTCCGACCGCGTCGAGGTGATGCTGCAGTCCCTGCGCGAGATCTACCCCGGCGTCGACGTGCGGCGGCACATCGTGGGCGACCCGGTGACCGTGTCGTGGGAGGCCGAACCGCATTTCATGGGTGCGTTCAAGGCGAACCTTCCCGGGCATTACCGGTACCAGCACCGGCTTTTCACGCACTTCGTGCAGGATTCACTGCCTGAGCGCTACCGGGGTTTGTTCCTCGCGGGCGACGACATCTCGTGGACGGCGGGCTGGGCCGAGGGCGCGGTGCAGACCGCGCTCAACGCGGTGTGGGGCGTGCAGCGGCACTTCGGCGGCGCGAGCGATCCGGCGAATCCCGGTCCCGGCGACCGGTTCGCGGACCTCGCGCCGCTCGAACTTCCGGACTGAGCGGGGCCGTCAAGCGATACCGTGCGGTAGCAGCCGAACGTGTTTCCGCCGCGACATTCCGCCCGGTTAATCCGCCTTACTGAACCGATCATGCCAAACTGATGCCATGAGCACCGATCCGGCGCCGAAGTGGCGGCGACTCGAACCGGACGAACGCAAAGAGCAGATCTACGCCTGTGCGGCGAGACTGTTCGGCGAGCGACCGTATTCGGAAGTGTCCACTTCGGACATCGCGGCCGAGGCAGGCGTAGCCCGCGGACTGATCAATCATTATTTCGGAACGAAAAGGGAGTTGTACCTCGAAATAGTTCGACGCGCGCTTACCGTGCCACGGATTGCGGTGCAGATTCTGCCGGACGGACCGCTGGAAGTGCGCGCGGACGCCGCCATCGACTGGCTGCTCGACATGGTGCGCGGGCAGGAGAAGCTGTGGCTCGCCGCGATCGCGCCGGAGGGCATCGGGCGCGATCCGGAGGTGGACCGGATCGTCGCCGAGGCCGACCGCGCGTCGGCCGACCGCGTGCTGGAGGCGGTCGGGCTGTCCCGCGACAGCGCGCACGGCGAGGAGCTGAACGCCGCGGTGCGCGCGTTCGCCGGCATGGTCAAGGCGGCGGGCCGCGAGTGGCTCGTGCACCGCTCGCTCGACCGGCGCCAAGTCCACACGCTGCTCACGATGTCGCTCGTGACCGTGGTGGGCCAGGTGTTTCCCGCGATCCAGCATCCGCCGCCCCAGCACTGAGGCTGCCGGAAGGAGAACCCCCGGCACCACGAGGGGGGAGGAAAGTGCCGGGGGCCCCTTCCGGAGGCAAGGCCCCCGGTAGCTGTCCACGCTACGCCGGGAAAGCGTCGAATCGGTGTCGGTCGGCGCAGCGGCGCCCCGACTTTTCACCATGACCACGCGGACGGCCCAGTGCGAACGCCCTGGCGGAGCAATTTCGCGAATTTCACCCGTTCATCTGAGCCAATCTGCAGGTGAGCCCGTCGAGGCACCGGCGGATCGCGAAGTCGAACAGTCGCGGATGGTAACCGGCCGCCGCCTCGGGGTCGCTGAGCAGCTCTCGCATCGAGCGCCCGAACGCGGCCATGCCGGGAAGGTCCTCGCGGTCGCGGTAGGAGGCGTATTCCTCGGTGTTGTCCAGGCGCAAGGCGAGGCTGCAGTCGCGGTCGTCCTCCAGCGCGACGTACTGGCACGCGGTGGTGGTGAGCATGGTGTAGGCGAGCGCGCTCTCGTCGCCGAAGCCCGCGTCCAGCAGGATCCGCACGCCGCGGTCCACCGTGGGCGTCGCCGCCGCCACCGACGGGCCGAACGACGCCATCCGGCGCGCGGTGCCCGGGTGCTTGCGCAGCAGCTCGCGCAGGCCGGTCAGCAGTTCGACGAACCACTCCTGCCACTCCAGCCCGTCGTCGGGCAGCCGCAGCTGGCCGACGACCCGGTCGAGCACCGCGCACACCACCGCGTCCCGGTCCCCGACGTGGTGGTAGACCACCGCCGGGTACGCGCCGATCGCGGCGGCCAACTGCCGAAGCGTCCAGTTTTCCAAGCCGCGTTCGACGGTGAGCTTCACCGCCGCGTCGACCACTTTTTTCGCGGTGACCGCGGGGAGCCCGGCGGCCGAACGGGACCGGGCGCGCTGTCCGGCACGCGGAGTCGGCATGCCGTGCACCGTAACCGGGAACCCGCCGGCTCGGCCACACGCGGTTCCGCGCTGCGGCATGATCGGGGCATGCCACGCGCACAGGCCAACGGCCTCGAACTCGAGTACGACACGTTCGGCGATCCGGCTGCCCCGCCGATCGTCCTGGTGATGGGACTCGGCGCCCAGATGATCACCTGGGAGGAGGGGTTCTGCGCGCTGCTCGCGAGCCAGGGTTTTCACGTGGTGCGCTTCGACAACCGCGACGCGGGCCTGTCCACCTGGTTCGACGAGCTGGGCGCGCCGGATCTCCCCGGGATCGTGGCGGGCACTGCCCCGGCGCCGTACCTGCTGTCGGATCTCGCGAACGACACCGTCGGGCTGTTCGACGCGCTCGGTTTCGCGAAGGCGCACGTCGTCGGCGCTTCGATGGGCGGGATGGTCGCGCAGCAGCTCGTGCTCGACCACCCGGACCGGGTGCTGAGCCTGACGTCGATCATGTCGACGACCGGCGACCGGTCGGTCGGCCAGATCTCGCCCGCGGCGCTGGCGACGCTCACCAAGCCGGTGCCGGAAACGCGCGAGGAGCAGATCGCGCTGAGCGCCGCGAACTACCGCGTGACGGGGTCGCCTGGCTACCCGGCCACCGAGGAATACCTGCTGCGCAAGGCAACCCGGAACTACGACCGGGGACGGCACCCCGCCGGGATGCAGCGGCAAGCCGCCGCGGTCATGGCGTCGGGCGATCGTACTGAACGACTGCACAACGTCCAGGTGCCGACGGTCGTGCTGCACGGCGACTCCGACGTGATGATCGACGTCAGCGGCGGGAAAGCCACCGCGGCGGCGATCCCGGACTCGGAACTGGTCATCATCCCGGGCATGGGGCACGACCTGCCGGAACCGCTCTGGCCGGAGATCGTGGCCGCGATCGTCCGCGCGACCGCCCGCGCCTGATCGAGGTCAAGAAGCCGTCAAAAACGAGCGCCGGGGCGTACGGAACCTGTCCGCGCGCCCTCGTTTACGCGCCCGCGCGGGGTGCCATGGGGCATGCGTACTGAAGGACGGCTGGTCGGCGGGTTCGGTTTCCCGCTCGGTTGTGTGGCGGTGGTGGCGGCCGTGATCGCGGCGAGGCTCGCTACTGCGCATCCCGGTTTTGCCGTGGCGGCCGTGGCGATCGCGGTCGGCGCAGTGGCAGTGATCACGACTCCGCTCGCGGCGGCCGGAGTGGCCGCGGTGGGGTGGGCGGTGCTAGCCGGGTTCGCCTACGGCCGGGCCGGCGAGCTGCTTTTCGACGCGGCGACGGGGTGGGTCGCGGTGATCTTGGCTGGTGCGGCCGGGTTCGGGCTTGTCCTCGGCGCCGGATGGCGCACCGTTCAGCGGGTTCGCCCGGTCTTCGCCGAGGCTGTCGTGCCGGAGCCGCGGAAGGCTGTCGAAGCTGGCCACCGCCGGGTGGCATCACTCTGAAATGGCTCGCCAACGTGCGCGAAGGGCGCCAGGCTGACGGGGTATCACGTCGTCACCTTCGGAGGTCAGCCATGAGTGAAGCGCAACCGGCACCCAGCGACGGGGAGGGCGACGTCAAGCGGAAGTTCCGCGAGGCGCTCGAGCGAAAGCAGGCGAAGTCCCGGGAAGGGGCCGCGCACGAGAACGCCGGGCAGCAGGGGCAGCATGCGCATGGACCTGCTGCTAACAAGCGGACTTTTCGGCGTAAGAGTGGCTGATCGCCGCTCTTCTTAGTGAGTTCGTGGGTGCGTGGGGCGCCCCGAAGCTTGATTGTGACTACGGTCTGGGGTTGATTGTCAAGGCGGGAAAGATGCCTTGACAAGCAACCCCAGACCGCGTTTTGGCTTCGTATCGGGGTGCGGGGGTGGTGTGAGTGCCTCGATGGCTGGGCGTACTGGCTGCGGTTCGCGATTGGGGCTAACGCCCCAATGTGGCATTGGGTGCGTCAGATGCACCCAATGTGGCGTTGGGGCGTATCGCGGCGAACGGGTAGGCGGACCGGTCGATGGTCGTGAGGGGAACCCTGAGGGAATCAGATTCCCTCAGGGCCGCTCAGCCGGCCCCGCGACCCAGAACTCCAGGAACACCTCGACCGTCCGCGCCTGTGCCTCGAGTTCGGCTAGATCACGCGTGGTC
>NZ_JBSFNS010000141.1:0-17985 GCF_053587275.1 Amycolatopsis sp. NPDC003676 | reverse complement strand
CCCTGAGGGAATCTGATTCCCTCAGGGTTCCCCTCACGGACTTCGGTTCCCTCACTGCAGCGTGTCCGAGGCCGTCGCGCGCAGCGTTCCCCCGGCCCCGGCGACCGCGACGACGTCGAGCGCGAGCAAGTCGTCGAACGCGGCGTCCGCGGCCAGCTCGCGCACCTGGATCTGATACCGCGGCGTCGTGCGGTAAGTGCCGCCCTGTTCGTCGCTCACCTGCACCAAAAAGCCTTGGTCGGCAAGGAAACGCAGCGCCCGCGACACCATCCCGCGTGTGGTGTCCGCAGCCATCCGGCCGTCCTTCGTCGCCGCGGCGGCCGGACGGCGGGCATACGCGCGCCACGCCTGTTCCAGCTCCGGCGCGTCCGCGAGCGGGTCGTTGTTGGCCTCGGCCAGCTGCGCGCGCTCGTCGAGCACACGCGCGGCTTCACGGACCATCGCGTCGACCTGCTCGACGCTCACCCGGCCGATGTACGTGTCGTTGGCCAGATCGTCCGGCCGCGGGTAGCCGAGCGCGGCCGTCGCGAGGTGGATCAGGCCGTGCAGCACCTTTTCCGTCTCGCGCCGCTCGCGGATTTTGGCTTGCCGCGCGTAGCTGTCCATCTTGATCTCGAAGACGGACTCGTCGGTGGCCGCGAGCACGCATCCGGCCTGCTGCGTCACCTCCAGCACCATCAGCCCGAGCCCGGACGCGACCGCGTGGGTGAGCGCCTTGAACGCGTTGTCCTCGCCGTAGCGGCGCACCAGCTCGCCGTACACGACGTCGCGGGCGGGCAACTGCTTCGGGCGCATGCCGAAAGCGACGAGGCGCGCGGCGGCCTCGGCGTCGACGCTCGTGTGCGTCACGGGCATCAGGCGACCTCCTCGGTCTCGTCGTCAGCTCGTTCGACCTCCGCAGTGGACAGCAGCAGATCGGCCCCGCCGAACTCCGGGTCGTCGAGCAGGGTGCCGTCGTCGACGGCGAGCAGCACGTGGCGTTCCCCCTGCCGGCGCGCCGCGCCGACCTCGGGACTGTAAGCGTGCACCGCGCGCAGCGCGACCAGGGACGCCAGGTTCGGCTGCCCGGAGCGGCGCGCGTCCTCCAGCAGCCCGGACAGCCGGCGCGGCACGTCGGGCAGGTCGAGCAGTTCGTCGGCGAGCCGCCACACGTCGTCGCCGAAGCGGTCGGTCACCTCGGCGGGCACCAGCTCCGGTTCCGGGACCTCGCCGACCAGCTGGTCGCGTTCCGGGGCGGGCCGCAGCAGCAGCGACACCAGCGAGGACAGCGACGGCACGACCGGCGTCGTGATGCCCGCGACGGCGTGGAAGAAGTGCTCGGCGGGCGCGGTGGCGTCGGCGAGCGGCAGGCCGAGCGTCGGCATCAGGAGCTGGCCGAACAGGTCGATCGTGGCCCGCTGCGGCGGTCCGGAGAACTGCTGGCGGTCCTGTTCGGCGCGGAAGACCGCACCGGCGTCGGCCAGCCGCGACTGGAGCCGGGTGTGGCGGCGGATGCAGTCGGCGACGATGTCGACCAGCTCGGCCGCGCGGCGCTTGTGGTCGGCGTCCTCGGATTCGTCGCGCGCGGTGGTGATGTTCTTGAGGATCGCGTTTTCCGCGCGGAACCGGGACTCGATGTGCCCGAGTGCCGATTCGATCAGCTCCGGCACCTCGCTCTCCCAGTCGACCGCGCGCACGTCACGACGGGTGGCGTCGAGTTTCGCGCGCAGCGTCTCGCCGTACTGCACGGTGCGGTAGCGCGCCTGCTCCGCAGCGAGCTTCGCGTCGGCGAGGCGGCCGCGGTTGATCAGGTTCTCCAGCTTCACCTCGGCCGCGATCTGCGCCGACTCGACGTCCGTGTCCAGCGCGCCGACCAGCACGTTGATCGCCTCGTCGGTGGCGCGCAGGTACACCTCGCCGTCCGGCGCGGCCAGCTCGACCAGGAGCTTGAAGTCGAACTGGCGGCGCTGGTAGCCGCCAGGGCCGAGCGAGCCGTACACACGTCGGAAGCCGCGGTCGGTGGTGCCGACGTTGATCAGGTTGTCCAGCACCCACTTCGCGACGCGCACGTGCTCTTCCGGCATCCGCGAGGGCGCCTGCAGCGAGATGAACGGCAGCAGCCGGTCGATGACCTGGTCGTGGCCCGCGCCGGTGTCGAAGTCCATCGCGATGGTGACCTGGTCGATCGTGTGCAGCGCGATCTCGGCCATCTGGTAGACGGTGGCGTCGGCCCAGTCGAGCTTCGCCTTGCGCGCGTCGAGGTCGTGCAACGGCGCGGTGCAGGCGAGCGCCTTCAGCCGACGGGTCAGCCCCTCGTCGGCGAGTCCGGCCGCGCCCATCTCGTCGTATCGCACAGCAGGTCAGGCTAGTCGGCCTGCCCGGGCGCCCGCACACGCGGACGGCTAGCGTGGCGGGCATGCGGGAGATGACCAGGGCGGAGTGGTGGAAGTTCGCGAGCGAGGGCACGCGGACCGGGATGCTGGGGATCGTGCGGGCCAACGGGGCGCCCGTCGTCACGCCGGTGTGGTTTCTGCTGAACGAGGGGCCTGGCGGTGACGAATTGATCTTCACCACCGGCACGGACACGCTGAAAGGCAAGGCCCTGCGCCGCGACGCGCGGATCTCGCTGGCCGTCGACGACCAGCGGCCGCCGTTCTCGTACGTGCAGTTCACCGCCGAAGCGGAGCTGCACCACGACCTCGACGAAATGCGCGAGTGGGCCACCAAGCTCGGCGCGCGGTACATGGGCGAGGAGAACGGCCCGGCCTACGGCGAGCGCAACGCCGTCCCCGAAGAATCCCTCGTCCGGGCGAGGATCACGAAGGTGATCGCGCGGGCGGACATCGCCGGCTTCTGACCCGCCGGTTCCTCCGGCTTGCGCTCCGCGGCTACGGCTGCGGAGCGTAATGCCGCGATCGCACTATTGACACCGCACCTGCCGAGGGTGTGTGATCTGTCCCGATAAATAGGAAACTTTCCTAACGAAGACTGTGCAGTTCCCCGCCGCCGCCCCGATCCCCCTCAAGCAGGAGGCCCCCGTGGCACGACGCTCGACGTTGAGCGCGCTGTTCGCCGGTACCGCGGCGACCGCGCTCGGCTGCGCACTGCTGACCCCCGTGACCGCGACCGCGGCGACCGGGGATTACGAGTCCGAGGACGCGACACTCTCCCAGGCCAAGATCGCCACGAACCACTCCGGGTACTCCGGCAAGGGATTCGTGGACTTCGACAATCTCGTCGGCAGCTACGCCGACTACTCGGTCAACGCGGCACAGGCCGGCACGCACACGCTGACTTTCCGCTACGCCAACGGAACCGCCGACGACCGCCCGATGAAGCTCGTGGTCGACGGCGGCGACAAGGGCACGGTTTCCTTCCCTGGCACGGGTTCCTGGACGACGTGGAAGACCGTCACCACGACCGTGCAGCTCACCGCGGGCGTCAACCACGTGCGCACCGTTTCAGCGTCCGCGAACGGCGGGCCCAACACTGACAAGATCACCGACAGCTTCAGCGCCCCGGCCGACAACGAACCGCCGACGCCGCCGAAGAACTTCCAGGCGTCGAACATCCGGCCCACCGCGGCCGATTTCCGCTGGGACCCGGCCACGGACAACGTCGGCGTCACGCGGTACGAGATCAACCGCGGCGGCAACACGCTGAAGGTCGTGGACGGCAAGACCACTTCGGCGACCGTCGACCAGTTGACGCCGAACACGTCGTACGACATCTCGGTGATCGCCTACGACGCGGCGGGCAACCCGTCCCAGCCGAGCAACGTCGTCGGAGTGAAAACCCCGCCTAGCGACGACAAAACCCCGCCGAGCGTGCCCGGTTCGCTCAAGGCGACCGGCAGCACTTCGGACAGCATTTCGTTGTCCTGGAAGGCTTCCACCGACGACAGCGGCTCGATCGCCGGTTACGACGTGTACCAGGGCACGGATATCGTCTCGACCACGACGCAGACTTCGGCGACGGTCACCGACCTCAAACCGAACACTTCCTACACGTTCACCGTGAAGGCGCGTGACCCCAACGGAAACGCGTCCGCGGCGAGCAACGCGGTCACCGCGAAGACGACCAGCAGCAGCGGTGCGGGCGGCGGAATCCCCTCGTACGACAAGGACATCGCGAAGGTCGACCTCGGCTGGGCCGTCGGTTTCCTGCCGAACGGCAACGCGCTGGTGACCGAACGGGACCGGTTCGAGCTGCTGCAGATCACCCCGGACGGCAAGAAGACGACGCTCGGCAAGATCCCCGGCGTGGTCACGACGAACGGCGAGGGCGGCCTGCTCGGGCTGGCGATTTCGCCGCAGTGGAACACCGACCACGCGGTGTACCTGTACCACACGTCGTCCAGCGACAACCGGATCGTGAAGGTCACCTACGACGGCACCACGCTGTCGAAGACCACGACCCCGGTGCTGACCGGCATGTCGAAAAACCAGTACCACAACGGCGGCCGGATCGCGTTCGGCCCGGACGGCAAGCTGTACGCCACCGTCGGCGACGCGAAGGTCAAGGCGAACGCGCAGAACAAGAGCTCGCTCAACGGCAAGATCCTGCGGCTCAACCCGAACGGTTCCGCGCCGAGCGACAACCCGTTCTACGCCACCGGCGGCAACGCGCGGTACGTCTGGAGCTACGGGCACCGCAACCCGCAAGGCCTCGCCTGGGATTCGCAAGGGCGGCTGTGGTCGTCGGAGTTCGGCGAGAGCAGCCAGGACGAGCTGAACCTGATCCAAAAGGGCGGCAACTACGGCTGGTCGGCCTGCGAGGGCACGATCGGCGACTGCAGCGGGACGATCGCGCCGAAGAAGACGTGGCCGACCTCGCAGGCCGGGCCGTCGGGCATCGAGATCGTGAACGACTGGATCTACATCGCCGCGGTGACCGGCAAGCAGCTGTTCGCGACGCAGATCAAGGGCGACAGCATCGGCACGGTGTCCGCGGTGTTCTCCGGCCGCTGGGGCCGCCTGCGCTCGGTGACCAAGACGCCGGACGGGCACCTCTGGGTGACCTCGACGAACAACGACAAGCTCGGCGGCACGCCGGACACCATCGACAACGTGGTGGTGCAGCTGAAGTTCCCCGGCGCGGGTCTCGCCGGATAAGCCGCGGCAGGGTGACCGGAGCGGCGCCGGTCACCCTGCCGCACCTTTTCATGCTCCGGCCACCAGTTCGTAACAGCGGATGCGCGCCTTCGCGTCGAACACCGGCACTGTGACCATGATTTCGTCCGCACCGGTCTGCTTAGCCAGCTCAGCCAGCCGCGCTTGGACCTGGTCCGGTTCGCCGTACGCCTGCGCGGCGCGGAAGTGTTCGAGCTGCGGAACCATCTCCGGCGCGAACTCGTACTCGGCGGCCTGCTCCGGGGTCAGCATCGGCTGGTCTCCCCCGCCGCCGGTGAGCAGGTGGGATTTGAGGACGTTCATCGGCCCGGACAGGTATTCGGCCTCGGCGTCGGTGTCCGCGCAGATCGTCTCGACGCACAGCAGCACGTACGGCTCGGACCGCCACTTCGAGGGCCGGAACTTCTCCCGGTACCGCTCCAGCGAGGGCGCGGTGTTGTCCGGCCGGATGTGATGCGCGAACGCGATCGGCAGCCCGCGCTCGGCCGCGACCTCCGCGCCCGCCGGGCTGGAGCTGAGCAGCCACGGCTCCGGCACGGTCACCCCGCCCGGGAGCACCTTCTCGCTGCCGAGATGCCTCAGCAACTCGTCGACATCCGCGTGGTAGTCGGCCTCTCCGGCCGGTTCGGCTCCTCGGCGCAGCGCACGGATGATCTCCGGATCGAGCGCACCCGGCCCGCGCCCGACGCCGAGATCGACCCGGCCGCCGCTGAGGGCGGAAAGCGTGCCGAACTGCTCAGCCAGCGCGAACGGCGCGTGGTTCGGCGCGAGGACCCCGCCGGACCCGACGCGCACCCGCGACGTCACCGCGGCCGCATACGCCGCGAGCACCTGCGGGGACGCGCTGGCGATCGCCGGGGAACCGTGATGCTCGGCGAACCAGAGGCGGTGGTAGCCGAGGTCGTCGAGCCGCCGAGCGACCGAGGACAGCGGCCCGAGCGCCGCCGTGGCCGACTGCCCGGCTTCGACGAGCGCGAGTTCAAGTGCGGAAAGCGGCACATCGATCATGGCCCCCACGGTAGCGAACCCGGTGGTGTGGCGGGAGTGATTTGTCCACTGTGGACGAAATCTTGGCGGCCGGACGCGGCTGAGCTGAGCAGGTGCGAGGCTCAGTACGGGGCGGTGGGCAGGTGCTCCGAGGAGCGGCAACGCACGCGTGGCAAGCGCGACGGAACACACGTAGCGGGCGGAACGATCCGCTCACCGCGCGGAGCGAGCCAAGGCGCGTCAACGAGGCAGGCGGAAGTGCGAGGGGGCGGCAAGCCGGGCAGCGGGGTGGTCGTGAGTGGCTGCCCCGGTTAGAACCGTGATCAGCACTCACAAGCCCCGCACCCACGCTCAGCCGCCGCTTCCCGCCGCTCCCCGCAGCTTCCCGCCACAGCCCGGCCGCTTCCCGGCAGCTTCCCGCCACAGCCCCGCGCTTCCCGCCGCAGCCCCGGCAGCTTCGCGGCTGCCTCGCCCCCCGGCCTGAACCCGGCCGCCTCGCTCCCCAGCGTGAACCCGACAGCCGCGTCAGGCTTCTTCCTCCAGCATTTCCGGCGTCACCGCTGATTCGGTGTCCGGGATGCTCAGTTCCTTCGCCCGCTTGTCCGCCATCGCCAGCAGCCGCCGGATCCGGCCGGCTACCGCGTCTTTCGTCATCTGCGGGTCGGACAGCTGGCCCAGTTCCTCGAGCGACGCCTGGCGGTTCGACAAGCGCAGGCGACCGGCGGCGAGCAGGTGGTCCGGAGCGGTGTCGCCCAGGATTTCCAGAGCCCGCTCCACCCGGGCGGCCGCCGCGACTGCCGCGCGGGCCGAGCGGCGCAGGTTCGCGTCGTCGAAGTTCGCGAGGCGGTTGGCGGTCGCGCGGACTTCCCGGCGCATCCGGCGTTCTTCCCACTGCAGCACGCTCGTGTGCGCGCCCAGGCGGGTCAGCAGGGCTCCGATGGCGTCACCGTCGCGGACCACGACCCGGTCCGCTCCCCGCACCTCGCGGGACTTCGCCTGGATGCCCATCCGGCGGGCGGCTCCGACCAGTGCCAGGGCCGCTTCCGGGCCCGGGCAGGTCACCTCGAGGGACGACGAACGGCCCGGTTCGGTCAGCGAGCCGTGGGCCAGGAAGGCGCCGCGCCAAGCCGCTTCGGCGTCGGCCACCCCGCCGGACACCACGGCGGCGGGCAGGCCGCGCACGGGGCGTCCGCGCTGGTCGATCAGGCCGGTCTGCCGAGCCAAGCCCTCGCCGTCCTTCACCACGCGCACGACGTACCGCGTCCCCTTGCGCAGGCCGCCGCTCGCGGTGATCACGTGCACGTCCGAATGATGCCCGTACAGCTCGTGGATCTCCTTGCGCAGCCGCCGCGCGACCGAACCCGTGTCCAGCTCCGCCTCGACCACGACCCGGCCGGCCACGATGTGCAGCCCGCCCGCGAAGCGAAGCAGCGACGCGACCTCCGCCCGGCGCGGCCCGATCTTCGTGATCTCGAGCCGGCTCAGTTCGTCCTTCACCGCGGCGGTCATCGCCATGTACTGCCCCTCCTGCCTTTCGCTGCGCGCCCGCCGTCACCCACAGTGCTCCCCGCCGAGGCCTAGTGCCTCTCGCATGCACTGGGCGAGCGCACCTGGATCATGCCGTCCCTCCACGACCGGGTCGGCCACCGCCCCCAGGCAGGCCCTCGCTCCCAGGCGTTCGGCCGCCCGGCGCAGGCTTGCCGGGTCAGGGACGGAATCACGGTCAGCGACGACGGCGTCGACCCGCAGCGCGGGCGCGTGCTCGAAGAGTACGTCCAGATGCCGCTCCGGGGAGAATCCGCCGGTTTCCCCCGGTTGGGGGACCAAGTTCAGCACGACGACCTTCGTGGCCGTCGTGCGCACGAGCGCGTCGTGCAGATCCGGGACGAGCAAATGCGGCAGCACGCTGGTGAACCACGAGCCAGGCCCGAGGAACACGACGTCCGCCTCCAGCACCGCCTCGATCGCCTCCGCGCAGCCGCGCGGCGGGCGTTCCTGGCGGCCTGCCGGGTGCAAGGTGATGCGGTGCACCTGGCCGGGGGTGCTGGCGACCGCGACCTGGCCGCGGATCCGCCGGATCGCGTCCGGGTTCTCGCTGTCCAGGCCGCTGACCTCGCCCTCGATCTCCAGCGGCTCCGGCGACATCGGCAGCACGCGGCCGGAGATGCCCATCAGCCTGCTGGCCTCGTCGAGCGCGGCCACCGGGTCGCCGAGCACCTCGAACAACCCGGCGAGCAGCAGGTTCCCGACGGCGTGCCCGGCGAGCGCGCCGTCGCCGCCGAAGCGGTGCTGGAACACCTCCGCCCACAGCCGCCCGCCGTCCTCCGCGGCGAAGGCGGCGAACGCCTGGCGCAGGTCGCCCGGCGGCAGCAGCCCCAGTTCGCGCCGCAGCCTGCCGGACGATCCGCCGTCGTCGGCCACCGTCACCACCGCCGTGACGGCGCGGGTGATCCGCCGGAGCGCGGTCAGCGTCGCGTGCAGCCCGTGTCCTCCGCCCAGCGCCACCGCGCGCACGTCACTCCCGGCCAAGATCCCGGTGCACCACCTTTACTGCCATGCCGTCCTCATTGGACAGTCGCTGGGCGAGTTCCTCGGAGATCGCTACGCTGCGGTGTTTGCCGCCGGTGCAGCCGACCGCGAGCGTCAGGTACCGCTTGCCCTCGCGCTTGTAGCCGGCGCCGATGAGCCGCAGCAGCTGGTGGTAACGGTCGAGGAACTCCTCGGCGCCTTCCTGCGACAGGACGTAATTGCGCACCTCGCCGTCGAGGCCGGTGTGCTCGCGCAGCTCCGGGATCCAGAACGGGTTCGGCAAGAACCGCACGTCCATCACCAGGTCGGCGTCCATCGGCAAACCGTACTTGTAGCCGAAGGACAGCACGGTGACGCGGGTCTGCGTGCTGGCCTCGGAGCCGAACGCGTCCTCGATTTTCGCGCGCAGGTCGTGCACCGACAGCGCGGACGTGTCGAGCACCAGGTCAGCCTCCTCGCGCAGCGGCGAAAGCAGCTTGCGCTCGGCGGTGATGCCGTCGGCGAGCCTGCCGTCGCCCTGCATCGGATGGCCGCGGCGGACCGATTCGAAGCGGCGCACCAGCACCGCGTCGGTGGCCTCCAGGAACAGCACGCGCGGCTTGTACCCGCGCGCGTCCAGGTCCTTGATCACCGAGGCCAGGTCGTCGGTGAACGCGCGCGAACGCACGTCCATCACCACCGCCACCTTCGTGATCGCCCCCCGCGCCTGCGCGCCGAGCTCGACCATTGTGGCGATCAGCTCCGGCGGCAGGTTGTCGACCACGAACCAGCCGAGGTCCTCCAGGCATTTGGCCGCCGTGGAGCGGCCCGCGCCGGAGAGGCCGGACACGACCGCGACCTCCATCCCGCTGCCCCGTTTTTCCTCTTCCGCACTCACTTGTGTGCTTCCTTCCCGATCACGACCCCTGGTCCCCTCCCGGTACTGCTCGCGGTGCGGCGCCGGTCTCCCCGGCCAGTGCCGCCACCACGGCCTCGGCGGTGCGCCTGCCGAAACCGGGCACCGCTTCGATTTCCTCGACCCGGGCCTGCTTGAGCTTCTTCACCGAGCCGAAGTGCTTGATCAGCGCGGTGCGCCGAGCCTGCCCGAGTCCGGGCACACTGTCCAATTCGGACGTCTGCATGCGCTTGGCGCGTTTTTCGCGGTGGTAGCGAATGGCGAACCGGTGCGCCTCGTCGCGCAGCCGCTGCAGCAGGAACAGCGCGTCGGACGTGCGCGGCAGGATCATCGGATCCGGTTCTCCCGGCAGCCACACCTCTTCGAGCCGCTTCGCGAGCCCGACGACGGCGATGTCGGTGATGCCCAGTTCGGCCAGCACGTCCGCGGCGGCGGTGGCCTGCGGGCCCGCGCCGTCGACGACCAGCAGGTTCGGCGGATAGGCGAATTTGCGCGGGCGGCCGGTCTCCGGGTCGATCCCGGCGCGCACCGGCTGGATCGCCTCGTCCCCCGCTTCCTCGACGGTCTCGTCCGCGGTTTCCGTTGTCTCAGCCGCGTTTTCGGCGGTTTCCTTGAGATAGCGGTAGAACCGCCGCCGCACGACCTCCGCGATGGACGCGACGTCGCCCTCGGTCGCCGCCTCGCGCAGCGCGAACTTGCGGTACTCGGACTTGCGCGGCAGCCCGTCCTCGAACACCACCAGCGACGCCACGACGTCGCTGCCCTGGATGTGGCTGATGTCGATGCATTCGATGCGCAGCGGCGCGGTGTCGAGCGCCAGGTAGTCCTGGAGTTCCTGCAGCGCCGCGGACCGCGCGGTGAGATCGCCCGCGCGGCGCAGTTTGTGCTGGGTGAACGCTTCCTTCGCGTTGCGCTCCACGGTTTCCGCGAGCGCCTTCTTGTCGCCGCGCTGCGCGACCCGCAGCCGCACCCGCGACCCGCGCAGGCCGGACAGCCACTCCTCGACCGCGTCGGCGTCCGCGGGCAGCTCCGGCACCAGGACCTCGCGCGGGACGACCGGCCCCGTCTCGACGTCGTCGCGGCCCACGCGGTCGGATTCCTCGCCGTAGAACTGGGTGAGGAAGTGGTCGACCAGCGCTTGGACGTCCATCTCCTCGGCCTTGTCGATCACCCAGCCGCGCTGCCCGCGCACGCGCCCGCCGCGCACGTGGAAGACCTGGACGGCGGCCTCGAGTTCGTCGTGCGCGAAGGCGACGACATCGGCGTCTGTGCCGTCGCCGAACACCACGGCCTGCTTCTCCATCGCGCGACGCAACGCGCCGAGGTCGTCCCGCAGCCGCGCGGCCCGTTCGAACTCCAGCTCCTCCGACGCCGCGGCCATCTCCCGTTCGAGCCGCTTCACCATCGCGTCCGTGCGGCCGGCGAGGAAGTCGCAGAAGTCCTCGACGATCGCCCGGTGCTCGTCCGCCGACACCCGGCCGACGCACGGTGCCGAGCACTTGTCGATGTAGCCGAGCAGGCACGGCCGCCCGATCTGCCCGTGGCGGCGGAAGACGCCGGTGGAACAGGTGCGGGCGGGGAAAACGCGCAGGAGAAGGTCGAGGGTTTCGCGGATCGCCCACGCGTGCGAGTACGGCCCGAAGTAGCGGACGCCCTTCTTGCGCGCGCCGCGGTAGACGTGCAGTCGGGGGAATTCCTCGTTCAGCGTGACCGCGAGGACCGGGTAGCTCTTGTCGTCGCGGTAGCGGACGTTGAAGCGAGGGTCGAACTCCTTGATCCAGTTGTACTCCAACTGGAGCGCCTCGACCTCGGTGCCGACGACGGTCCACTCGACGCTCGCCGCGGTGGTGACCATCTGCCGCGTGCGCGGATGAAGGCCGGACAGGTCGGCGAAGTACGAGTTCAGCCTGCTGCGCAGGCTCTTCGCTTTGCCGACGTAGATGACCCGCTTGGCGTCGTCGCGGAACTTGTAGACGCCAGGCGAGTCCGGGATGCTCCCCGGCTGAGGTCGGTAGGTGGTCGGATCAGCCACGTGCCCCACTGTATGGCGAGGGTCCGACAGTTTCCGTGAGACCCCACCGGCTGGAACGAGACGGCCGCATGACTCTCCGCTCCAGCAGTCCTCCGTGAAGGGCTCCTTGCAGGAATCTGATTCCCTCAAGGAGCCCTGCACGGACATCTGCATTGCGTACCAGGCGGAGCCCGGACACCCGGCGGACGCGCATCGATCGTGGCGCCGCGACCGGGAGCCGACACCGGCCTGCCGGTACCGTAGCCACGCCGACCCGCAGAACGATCAGGGAGCAGCCATGACCGTCCGCGTCGCCACCTGGAACGTCAATTCCATCGTTCCCCGGCTGCCTCGCGTGCTCGACTGGCTCGACCGCACCGCGCCGGACGTGCTCTGCCTGCAGGAACTCAAGAACACCACCGAAGCCTTCCCCGCCGACGAGATCACCGCGCGCGGGTACGAGGTCGCTGCTTACGGGCTCGGGCGGTGGAACGGCGTCGCGATCCTCTCCAAGATCGGGCTCGACGACGTGGTGCGCGGGCTGCCGGGCGAACCGGGCTTCGACGGGCAGGCCGAGGCGCGCGCGATCGGCGCGACGTGCGGTGGGATCCGCATCTGGTCGGTGTACGTGCCGAACGGGCGCGAGCCGGAAAACCCGCACTACGCCTACAAACTCGAGTGGTTCGAGAAGCTCAGCGATCTGGTCGGCGAAGAGCTGCAGCACGCGCGTCCGTTCGCGGTGCTGGGCGACTTCAACGTTGCGCCGACGGACCAGGACGTCTGGGACATCTCAGCTTTCGCCGATTCCACGCACGTCACCGAGCCCGAACGGGCAGCGCTGAAGAAGCTCCGCGACGCGGGACTGTCCGACGTTTTCCCGCGGCCGCTGAAGTACGACCACCCGTTCACGTACTGGGACTACCGCGCCGGGAACTTCCCCAACAACAAGGGAATGCGCATCGACCTCGTCTACGGGAACGAGGTTTTCGCCAAGGCGGTCACCGATTCCTACGTGGACCGCGAGGCCCGCAAGGGCAAGGGGCCGTCCGACCACGCACCGATCGTCGTGGACCTGGAGCTGGATCCGGGGCGGTAAAAACTCAAGCCTCGGTGGCGGCCCGGTGCAGCTTGCGCAGCGCCCGCACCGCCATCACCGCGCGTTCCCGGTCCACCGCCTGCACGGCCATCACCGAGAAGTACTCGTCGTCCGGCAGTTCCAGCCGGGCCCACGAGGCGCCGTCCGGGAAGCTGATCGACAGCACCTGATCCCAGGTGAACACGCGCCGCGCGAGGACGTTGCGGACCTCGATGCCGGTGGCGTCCGCGCGGACGCGGGCGTTGCCGAACAGCATCGTGCCCGCCGAGAGCGCGACGCCGATGCCGATCATCGCGATCTGGTCCGACGCCTCGAACACGACGCCGGTGTGCGAGCTGCGCAGCAAAACCGCCACGATCACGAACGCCGCGAGCAGCGCCACCGCCAGGACGCTGCACATCACGAGCGCCCGGCGCGGCCGGATCACCAGGGCGGTCTGCTCCTCGGTCATCACGCTCACACGAATCCCCGCTCGGTCCACGGCTTGTCGAGACCGCGCAGCACGTGCGCGGTGTCGAGCGCCGCCACGGCCGCTTCGTAGCCTTTGTCCTCCACGGAGCCGGGCATGCCGGAACGGTCCAGCGCCTGCTGCTCGGTGTCGCAGGTCAGCACGCCGTTGCCGACCGGGGTGCTCTCGTCGAGCGCGACCCGGGTGAGGCCGGCCGTGACCGCGTCGCATACATACTCGAAGTGCGGGGTGCCACCGCGGATCACGACGCCCAGCGCGACGACCGCGTCGTGGTTGCGCGCCAGCGCCTGCGCCGCGACCGGAAGCTCCACCGCGCCCGCCACGCGGATGACCGTGGGCTCTTCCTCCAGCCCGGCGTCTTTCGCCGCGGCGAGAGCGCGCTCCAGCAGCACGTCGGTGATCTTCGCGTTCCACCGCGTCGCGACGACCGCCAGCCGCAGGGACTTGCAGTCGCGCAGGTCGAGCGCGGCTTCCGGCCGCCCCTCGCCGCTCATCGCGTGGTGTCCTCCTCGGTGGCATGGTCGGACGCGCCGACCTGGTCGTAGTGCTCGAGCTGGCTGAGGTCGTGCCCCATCCGGTCGCGCTTCGTGCGCAGGTACCGCAGGTTTTCCGGGTTCGGCGAGATCGGCAGCGCGACCCGGCCGGTGACGCGCAGGCCGTAGCCCTCGAGGCCGACCCGCTTCGCCGGGTTGTTCGTGAGCAGCCGCATCGACCGGACGCCGAGGTCGCACAGGATCTGCGCGCCGGTGCCGTAGTCGCGCGCGTCGGCGGGAACGCCCAGCGCCAGGTTCGCGTCGACCGTGTCCGCGCCCGCGTCCTGCAGCTGGTAGGCCTGAAGCTTGTGCAGCAGGCCGATGCCGCGGCCTTCGTGCCCGCGGATGTAGAGCACGACCCCGCGGCCTTCGTCGGCCACCTTCTGCAGCGCGGCGTCCAGCTGCGGGCCGCAGTCGCAGCGCAGCGAACCGAAGACGTCGCCGGTGAGGCATTCGGAGTGGACGCGGACCAGGATGTCCTCGCCGTCGCCGATCTCGCCGTAGACGAACGCGACGTGCTCGATCCCGTCGAGCAGGCTGTCGTACCCGACCGCGCGGAACTCGCCCGCGGCCAACGGGATCCGCGCCTCGGCGACGCGCTCCACCTGCTTCTCGGTGCGCCGCCGGTAGGCGATCAGGTCCGCGATCGAAATGATTTTGAGGTCGTGGTCGGCGGCGAACACTTCCAGCTCGTCGCGCCGTGCCATGTCGCCCTCGTCCTTCTGCGACACGATCTCGCAGAGCGCGCCCGCCGGGTGCAGGCCCGCCAGCCGGGCCAGGTCCACCGCGGCCTCGGTGTGCCCGGGACGGCGCAGCACGCCGCCTTCCTTGGCGCGCAGCGGCACCACGTGCCCGGGGCGGCGGAAGTCCTTCGCGGTGGCTTCGGGGTCGGCCAGCAGCCGGGTGGTGTGCGCGCGGTCGGTGCCGGAGATGCCGGTGGTGATGCCCTCCGCCGCGTCGACCGTGACGCTGTACGCGGTCCCGCGCTGGTCCTGGTTCGTGTGGTACATCGGCGGCAGGTCGAGCCGGTCCGCCTCGGACTCGGTCAGCGCGACGCACACGTAACCCGAGGTGTAGCGCACCATGAACGCGAGCAGCTCCGGCGTCGCCTTCTCGGCGGCGAAGATGAGGTCGCCCTCGTTCTCGCGGTCCTCGTCGTCGACTACAACCACGGCGCGCCCGGCGGCGATGTCCGCGATCGCGGCTTCGATGGCGTCGACGTCTACCACCGCGCCTGCTCCGCACGGGGTCCAACCGGTCTGCGGCTCGGCCGCCTTCGTCTCGCTCACGGGTGCTCCTTCGCTGCCGCCGCCGGGTGGATGTCACACATTGTGCGCGTTCGCCGCCACGTGTGGCGCAGTGAGCTTCTCCACGTACTTCGCGACGACGTCCACTTCGAGGTTCACGTGGTCGCCTTCTTCCCGCCTGCCGAGGGTCGTCACCTCGAGCGTGGTGGGGATCAACGCGACCGAAAACCGGTCCTCCGAGACGCTCGCGACGGTGAGCGAAACGCCGTCGACGGCGATCGAACCCTTCTCCACGACGTACCGCGACAAGGCCGGGGGCAGGGAGAACGTCGTCACGCCGCGCTCGTCGCGGGAGACGAAGACGCCGGTGCCGTCCACGTGGCCCTGCATGATGTGCCCGCCGAGCCGCCCGCCCGCCGGGGTCGCGCGCTCGAGGTTCACCGCGTCGCCGACGGCCACCTTCGCGAGGCTCGAACGCTGGAGTGTTTCGTTCACCACATCGACGGTGAACTCGCCGCCCGAGACCGTGACGACGGTCAGGCAGACGCCGCTGACCGCGATCGAATCGCCGTGGCCCGCGTCCGAGGTGACCAACGGGCCGCGCACGGTGAGCCGAGCCGCGTCGGTGAGCTGCTCGACCGCCGTGACCTCGCCGACCTCTTCGACAATTCCCGTGAACACTGCTGCCTCCTCGCCCGGCCACCGCCCTCGGTGGCCCTTCCATCCAACACCCGTCGCGCCCCCGGGAGCTTCCCGGGGCGCGACGTCAGCTGACGCGGAGGCGGGCGGCCTGCTCGCGCAGCGCGGCGACGGCGCGGCCGGGGTCCTCGGCGCCGTAGACGGCCGAGCCCGCGACGAAGCAGTCGACGCCCGCTTCGGCGGCCTGTTCGATGGTGTCGGAGTTGATCCCGCCGTCGATCTCGACGATCAGCTTGAGGTGCCCGGTGTCGACCAGGCGGCGCGCGGTGCGCACCTTCTCCAGGACATCAGCGATGAACGACTGCCCGCCGAAGCCCGGTTCGACCGACATGACGAGCAGCGTGTCGTAGTGCTTGAGGGTTTCCAGATGCGGTTCGAGCGGCGTGCCCGGCTTGATCGACAGCCCCGCCTTCGCGCCCGCGGCGCGCAGGTTCTTCGCCAGCATGACCGGGTCCGCGGCGGCTTCCACGTGCACCGTGACGTTGTACGCGCCGGCCTCGGCGTAGCCGATCGCCCAGCGGTCCGGGTCGTCGATCATCAGGTGGCAGTCGATGGGGACGTCGGTCGACTTGAGGATCGACTGGACCACCGGGAGGCCAAGGGTCAGGTTGGGCACGAAGTGCGCGTCCATGACGTCCACGTGCACCCAGTCGGCCCGGGTCTCCCCGGGGCGCGCGACGGCAGCGATCTCCTCGCCGAGCTTGGCGAAGTCGGCGGACAGGATGCTGGGTGCGATGAGAGGTGAAGCCACGACCCGAGTGTAAGAGGACCCGGTTCCGGCCTGTTCACCGGCCGTGACCGCATCGGAGTTCGCTTTCCGGACACCGGGCGCTCATCCGGATTCTCCGCATCGAACACATCGGCGAGCACTAATGGGTCACATCCGGAAGTTCCGGACGAGAAGCACCTCGAGGAGAACCATGAGAACGGTCTTGGCAGGCCGCCGCAAGTGGCTGGCGGCGGGCGCGCTGGGCGTCGCGATGGTCGCCGCGGCCCCGGTCGCGATCGCCGCGCAGGGCAACCAGGACGACCAGGGCGCGCGCACCGCTTCGGCCGGCGCGGGCGACCGCACGCAGGAGGTCCGCCAGGCGATCCAGGGCGGGCACGCGCGCAACGTCATCCTGTTCATCGGCGACGGCATGGGCCAGTCCGAGATCACCTCGGCGCGCAACTACGAGCGCGGCGCGGCAGGCCGGCTCGCGATGGACGAGTTCCCGCTGACCGGCGACTACACCACGTACGCGGTCGAGAAGGGCAACCCGGCGAAGCCGGACTACGTCACCGACTCCGCGGCGTCGGGCACCGGCTGGGCGACCGGCACGAAGACCTACAACGGCGCGATTTCCGTTGATGCCTACGGCAACCCGGTCCCGACGCTGCTCGAGCTCGCGAAGCGCAGCGGTCTCCGCACCGGCGACGTGACCACCGCCGAGGTCCAGGACGCGACCCCGGCCGTGCTCGGCGCGCACGTCGTCGACCGCGACTGCAAGGGCCCGGACGAGACGACCAAGAAGTGCGCGCAGAACGCCAAGGAGAACGGCGGCGCGGGCTCGATCTCCGAGCAGCTCGTGCAGACCCGCCCGGACGTGCTCCTCGGCGGCGGCGCGAAGTACTTCGCCCAGTTGGCGACCGCCGGGCAGTTCAAGGGCAAGCCGGTTCTGGAGCAGGCCAAGGCCGCTGGGTACAACGTCGTCAACACGGCCGACGACCTGGCCAAGGCTCGTCCGGGCCAGCCGCTGCTCGGGCTGTTCGCCTCGGGCAACATGCCGGTGAACTGGAGCGGGCCGAAGGCGACGCAGGGCGGTACCGCGCCGACTCGCTGCACCCCGAACCCGGCGCTGCCGAAGACGCAGCCGAAGCTGGTGGCGCAGACGCAGAAGGCGTTGCAGCTGCTGGAGGATCGGCGCAGCAACAAGGGATTCTTCCTACAGGTCGAGGGTGCTTCGATCGACAAGCAGGACCACGCGGCTGACCCGTGCGGGCAGATCGGCGAGACGATCGACTTCGACGCGGCTGTCGCGGCTGGGCTCGCTTATGCGCGCAGCCACACCGACACGCTCGTCGTGGTGACTGCCGACCACGGGCACACCAGCCAGATCGTGTCCAACGACGCCAAGACTCCTGGCCAGACCGCCACGCTGATCACCAACGAGGGCGCGAACATGACCCTCAACTACGGCACGGCGCTGCCCGGTTCGTCGATGGAGCACACCGGCACGCAGGTCCGCATCGCGGCTTACGGGCCGCAGGCGGCGAACGTCGTGGGCTTGACCAACCAGACCGACCTGTTCGGCACGGTGAAGCGCGCTCTTCGCCTGCGCTGAGCCTGAAGTCCGTGAGGGGAACCCTGAGGGAATCTGATTCCCTCAGGGTTCCCCTCACGGCTTTCTACGCGGGCGAGGGCAGCA
>NZ_JBSFNS010000140.1:0-17996 GCF_053587275.1 Amycolatopsis sp. NPDC003676 | reverse complement strand
GCTGGGCATCCCGACCGTCGCGACCGTGCCGTGGACGACCGACCAGCCCCGAACCGCAGAGAAGGCTTCGTATCGGGGTGCGGGGGAGGGCCTGGGTGCCTCGATCGTTGGGTGCAGCGGCTGCGGTTTCGGGGTGGGGCTAGCGCCCCCAATGCCACATTGGGTGCATGCGACGCACCCAATGCCGCATTGGGGCGGTCGCGCTCGCGGCAAGGGCGGGGGCTGTCTGTGAGGGGCTCCTTGAGGGAATGCGGGTCGTGAGGGGAACCCTGAGGGAATCAGATTCCCTCAGGGTTCCCCTCACGTACGGTTCGGGGCGGCGGAAACCAGTGCGGCCCGCCCGGGAGAACCGGAGCGGGCCGCAAGGCTGTGTTACCGAGGCGTCAGGACTGCGTCATCTTCCGCAGCACGTACTGCAGGATGCCGCCGTTGCGGTAGTAGTCCGCCTCGCCCGGGGTGTCGATGCGGACGACCGCGTCGAACTCCACCTTCGAACCGTCTTCCTTCGTGGCCGTCACGTGGACCGTCCGCGGCGTCTCGCCGTCGTTCAGCTTCGTGATGCCCTCGATGTCGAACGTCTCGGTGCCGTCCAGCTTCAGCGACGACGCCGACTCGCCCGCCGGGAACTGCAGCGGGATGACGCCCATGCCGATCAGGTTGGAGCGGTGGATGCGCTCGAACGACTCGGTGATCACCGCGCGCACACCCAAGAGCGAAGTGCCCTTGGCCGCCCAGTCGCGAGAGGAGCCGGAGCCGTACTCCTTGCCGCCCAGCACGACCAGCGGGGTGCCCGCCGCCGCGTAGTTCTGGGCCGCGTCGTAGATGAACGCCTGCGGGGCGCCTTCCTGGGTGAAGTCGCGGGTGTAGCCGCCCTGCACGTCGTCCAGCAGCTGGTTGCGCAGCCGGATGTTCGCGAAGGTGCCGCGGATCATCACCTCGTGGTTGCCGCGGCGCGAGCCGTAGGAGTTGAAGTCCTTGCGCTCGATGCCGTGCTCGACCAGGTACTGCGCGGCCGGCGTGCCCGGCTTGATCGCGCCGGCGGGGGAGATGTGGTCGGTGGTGACTGAGTCGCCCAGCTTCGCCAGCACCCGCGCGCCGGAGATGTCCTGCACCGGAGCCGGTTCGGCGGCCATGCCGTCGAAGTACGGGGGCTTCCGGACGTAGGTGGACTCGGCGTCCCACTCGAAGGTCTTGCCGGTCGGCGTCGGGAGCGACTTCCAGCGCTCGCCGCCGTCGAACACGTCGGCGTAGTCCTTCGTGAACATCTCCTGGGTGATCGCGGAGTCGATGGTCTCCTGGATCTCCTGCGGCGACGGCCAGATGTCCTTCAGGAACACGTCGTTGCCGTCGCCGTCCTGGCCGAGCGGCTGCGTCGCGAAGTCGAAGTCCATCGTCCCGGCCAGCGCGTAGGCGATGACCAGCGGCGGGGACGCCAGGTAGTTCATCTTGACGTCCGGGTTGATCCGGCCTTCGAAGTTCCGGTTGCCCGAGAGCACCGAGACCGCGGTGAGGTCGTTCTCCTGGATCGCGGCGGAGATCTCGTCCGACAGCGGGCCCGAGTTGCCGATGCAGGTGGTGCAGCCGTAGCCGACCAGGTGGTAGCCCAGCTTCTCCAGGTACGGCCAGAGACCGGCCTTGTCGTAGTAGTCGGTGACGACCTGCGAGCCCGGAGCCATCGACGTCTTGACCCACGGCTTGACCGACAGGCCCTTGTCGACCGCGTTGCGCGCGAGCAGCGCCGCGCCCAGCATGACCGACGGGTTGGAGGTGTTGGTGCACGAGGTGATCGAGGCGATCACCACGGCGCCGTGGTCGAGGATGAAGTCGCCGCGGTCGGCGGTCGACACCTTGACCGGCTTGGTCGGGCGCCCGGTGGCCCCGTTCGCCGCGGACTGCACCGGCACGGCGGTCTCGTCCTTGAACGACAGCGCGGCCGGGTCGGAGGCCGGGAAGGTCTCCTCGACGGTCTCGTCGACGTTGGTGTGCGGGGTGGGCTGCTCGTCCTCGGCGTAGTCGTGCACCGACTTGCGGAACGAGGACTTCGCGTCGGTCAGCTCGATGCGGTCCTGCGGGCGCTTCGGGCCGGCGATCGACGGGACGACCGTCGACAGGTCCAGCTCGAGGTACTCCGAGTACTGCGCCTCGTGCGACGGGTCGTGCCAGAGGCCCTGCTCCTTGGCGTACGCCTCGACCAGCGCGACCTGCTCGGCCGAGCGGCCGGTGAGCTTGAGGTAGCGGACGGTCTCGTCGTCGATCGGGAAGATCGCCGCGGTGGAGCCGAATTCCGGGCTCATGTTGCCGATGGTGGCGCGGTTGGCCAGCGGCACCTGGGCGACGCTTTCGCCGTAGAACTCGACGAACTTGCCGACCACGCCGTGGCGGCGCAGCATCTCGGTGATCGTGAGCACGACGTCGGTCGCGGTGACGCCCGCCGGGATCTCGCCGGTCAGCTTGAAGCCGACGACGCGCGGGATCAGCATCGACACCGGCTGGCCCAGCATGGCCGCCTCGGCCTCGATGCCGCCGACGCCCCAGCCCAGCACGCCCAGGCCGTTGACCATGGTGGTGTGCGAGTCGGTGCCGACGCAGGAGTCGGGGTACGCCTGGCCGCCCCGGGCCATGACCGTGCGGGCCAGGTGCTCGATGTTGACCTGGTGCACGATGCCGGTGCCCGGCGGGACGACCTTGAACTCGTCGAACGCGCCCTGGCCCCAGCGCAGGAACTGGTAGCGCTCGCGGTTGCGCTCGTACTCGATCTCCACGTTGCGCTCGAAGGCGTCCGCGCGGCCGAACACGTCGATGATCACCGAGTGGTCGATGACCATTTCGGCCGGGGCGAGCGGGTTGACCTTGTCCGGGTCGCCGCCGAGCGCGGTCACGGCCTCGCGCATGGTGGCCAGGTCGACCACGCAGGGCACGCCGGTGAAGTCCTGCATGATCACCCGGGCGGGCGTGAACTGGATCTCGATCGACGGGTCCGCGTTCGGATCCCAGCCGCCGAGCGCGCGGATGTGGTCGGCGGTGATGTTCGCGCCGTCCTCGGTGCGCAGCAGGTTCTCGAGGAGGATCTTCAGGCTGTAGGGCAGCCGCGCGGCGCCTTCGACCTTGTCCAGGCGGAAGATCTCGTACGAGTTCTCTTCCACCTGCAAGGTGTCCTTGGCGCCGAAGCTGTCCTTGCTAGGTGCAGTCACGTCTAACTCCAGTGGCATGGATTCCACGCCGCCGCCGGCGTGTCCTCCCGGGTCAGTTCGGTGTCGTTCTCCGGGTCGTCGGGTCGACCCAGGCGAGTCTTGCGCACCCCCACCGTAGAACCGGAACCGGGAGGGCACACCTCGTCCGTCGCCCCAAACAGTACGCGTGTCCTGTATTTCGTTCAAGACGACACGCGGAGTGACGTGCGCCATCCGGACACGCCGCTCCGCCAGGTCCCCCGAACAGGGGAAATGATCTCCGCGGTGTGTAAGTTCTTCCTGTTGCTTGTGATAGTGGTGTGACTGCAGTGGTACGCGGTGTGTTCGTGCTTGTCCGAAACGGCGCGCGGGCGGCCGACGAGCGGAGGTGGCGGGGCGTGATGGCCAGGCGGGGACGGTCCGGGGCGGCGGGTGCGCCGGTGCGCGGCGCCGGAGCCCGGCGCGGCCTGACGGTTGCGACAGTCACCCTGGTCGCGCTGCTCGGCGCGACGAGCACCGGGCTCGCGGTACCTCCGCCGCCGCCGAACCCGAGCGATTCGTCGATCACCGACGCGAAGGGCGACGCCAACGCGAAAGCGGGCGAGGTCGGGCGGCTCACCAACCAGCTCGCGCAGGCCGAGCAGAAGCTCAGCTCGCTGCAGGACGACGTCGAGCTGAAGCAGGAACAGGCCATGAAGGCCCTGGTCGACCTGCAGACCGCGCAGGACGAGGCCACCCAGGCGCAGAACGACGCGAAATCCGCGCGCCAGGAGGCGGACGCGGCGGTCGGCGCGATCGAGAAGGCCCGTGCGGACGCGAAGAAGTTCGCCGCCGCCAGCTTCGAGCAGGGCAGCACGATCGGGTCGGTCTCGGCGTACCTCACCTCGGACAGCCCGAAGGACCTGCTCGCCCGCGCCCAGCTGCTCAACGCCATCGGCGGCTCGCGGCTGAACGCGATGGGCCGGCTCCAGCAGGCCCAGACCGAGAAGGCCAACAAGGACTCCGCCGCGCGCAAGGCGCTGGAGCTCGCGCAGCAGAAGCAGGACGCGGCCACCCGGGCGAAGGGCACCGCGGACGCCGCGCAGTCCGCCGCCGTGTCCGCGCAGCAGGCCCAGGCCGCGCAGAACACGCAGCTGGAAGCCAACAAGAACTCCGTCGAGCAGCAGTTGTACGCCGCGCAGGCGAAGGTCAACGGCCTGCAGGGGCAGCGCCAGCGCTACCAGGACTGGCTCGCGCAGAAGCAGCGCGAGGACGAGGAGCGCGCGCGGCAGGCGGCGCTGCGGGCGGCTGCGGCGAACAACAACAACGACGACGGCGGCGACAACGGTGGCGGCAGCCGCGGCCGTCCGTCCCCGGCGGCGGGCAGCTCGATCGAAGCCGTGATCGCGCGGGCGCTGTCGAAGGTGGGCATGCCGTACGCGTGGGGCGGCGGCAACGGCAGCGGCCCGACCCGCGGCATCCGCGACGGCGGCGTGGCCGACCGGTACGGCGACTACCGCAAGATCGGCTTCGACTGCTCCGGCCTGATGATCTACGCCTTCGCCGGCGTGCAGGGGCTGCCGCACTTCAGCGGCTACCAGTACACCTCCGGCCGCCGGGTGCCGCTGTCGCAGATGCGCCGCGGCGACATGCTTTTCTGGGGCGGCTCGGGCGGCATCCACCACGTTGCCCTGTACCTGGGCAACGGGCAGATGGTCGAGGCCCCGCAGTCGGGTTCGTACGTGCGCGTGGTTCCGGTCCGCTACGGCGGGATCATGCCGTACGCGACGCGGCTTATCGGCTGAGCGGGCTCCACACGTAGGGCGTGGTTTCGGTGACGGCGGTGAAGCCCAGCCGTTCGAGGATCGGGCGGCTGGTAGGCAGTGCGTCGACCTGCAGATAGTCCACTCCGCGAGCCCGCGCCGCGCCGACCCGGTGCGCCACGAGCGCGCGGTACAGGCCCCGTCCGCGCCATTCGGGCAGCGTCGCGCCGCCCCAGAGCCCGGCGAATCCGGTGCCGGGCACCAGTTCCAGCCGGGACGCGGCCACGAACCGGCCGTCCGCTTCGGCGACGACGTGCGTGGTGGTCCCGGAATCGGCGCGGGCCCGCGCGAGCAAATCCGCGGCGACGGCGGCCTCGTCGTGCCCGAACACCGTCGCCGAGAGCGTCGCGATGCGCAGCAGGTCGTCGTGGCCGTCGGCTTCGCGCACGACGATGTCGGCGGACGGCGGGGCCGAGGCAGCGACCGCGTCCAGCGGCGCGATCAGGACGGTTTCGGTCTCCTCCGGCGCGAAACCGGCGGCCAGCAAGCGTTCGGGAAGCTCCGCGGGACGGTCGTGGCTGCGGGTTTTCCATTCGAACTCCTCGCCGCGGGCGGCGAAAAACGCGCGCTGGCGGGCGATCAGTTCGTCGAGCGCGGTGCCGGTCACGCCGAGGTCGGGCGGGCCGGAGACGAAACCGCGGCGGCCGCCGGTGAGGCGGGCGAGCGGGCCGTCGAGAGTCAGCTGTTGTCCGGGTTCGGCCTGCGTCAGCTCGGCTTGGCGGACTTCGCGGTCGTAGGCGGCGAGCAGCCGCGCGGCGTCGGGCACGTCGGCAACCTAACCCGCCCGGCCGCGGAGCGCGCGCGGGTTTCCGCCCTCGTGAGTGGCAATCCCGGCTCTAACCGGCATAGCCACTCACGACCCCCGCCGCTCCCGGTTTTTCGCGGCGGGCACGCTGGGGCCATGACTGAACGCCCCCGGTTCGCGGGGATCGTGCTGGCCGGCGGTGCCGCGCGCCGGCTGTCCGGAGTGGACAAACCCGAGCTGCGGGTCGGCGGGATCTCCTTGCTGGGCCGGGCGGTCGAGGCGCTGGCCGGGGCGGAGCCGGTCGTGGTGTGCGGTCCGCAGCGGCCGGGATACGACGTCGTCTGGACTCGCGAAGCGGTTCCGGGCGCGGGGCCGGTCGCGGCGCTGGCCGCGGGGCTGGAGGCAGCAGGGGACGCCGAGATCGTCGTGCTGCTCGCCGCTGATCTCCCCGGGATCCGCCGCTCCACAGTGGACCGGCTGCGGTCCACTGTGGGCACCGCAGATGGCGTCGTCCTCGTGGACGCGGCGGGGGAACGGCAATGGCTGGTGAGCGCTTGGCGCACCGCCGCGTTGCGCGCGGCGATGCCCGAACATCCGGAGAACGCGTCGCTGCGCCGGACGCTCGGCGGGTTGCGGATCGCCGAGACGGCCGCCGAACCCGGCGAGAGCGACGACATCGACACGCCGGAGGACCTGGAAAAGCATCGCTGACAGGGGCTTCACAGCTGTCACACCGGCGATGCGATTGGCTACCGTCGCGGGAAGTTCTCGACCCAGTAGGGTCGCGGGCGAGCACGCAGACGTGAAACCCCTGGAGGAAGAGTGACCGAGCCCGGCTTCGCCGAGGGAGCGAACGGGCAGCAGCCCGGCACCCCGGCGCGGGACGCCCAGCTGCTGGAACGCACCGTGTTCGAGGTGAAGCGCGTCATCGTCGGACAGGACCGGCTGGTGGAGCGCATGCTCGTCGGGCTGCTGGCGAAGGGGCACCTGCTGCTCGAAGGCGTGCCCGGGGTCGCGAAGACGCTCGCGGTCGAGACGTTCGCGCGCGTCGTGGGCGGTTCGTTCTCCCGCGTGCAGTTCACCCCCGACCTGGTGCCCGCCGACATCCTCGGCACGCGCATCTACCGCCAGGGCGCCGAGCGCTTCGACGTCGAACTCGGCCCGGTCGTCGCGAACTTCGTGCTCGCCGACGAGATCAACCGCGCCCCGGCGAAGGTGCAGTCGGCGATGCTGGAGGTGATGGCCGAGCGGCACGTGTCGATCGGCGGCAAGACCTTCCCGATGCCCGACCCGTTCCTCGTGCTGGCCACGCAGAACCCGATCGAGAACGAGGGCGTCTACCCGCTGCCGGAAGCCCAGCGCGACCGGTTCCTGTTCAAGATCCTCGTCGAGTACCCCTCCGCCGAGGAGGAGCGCGAGATCATCTACCGGATGGGCGTCACGCCGCCGGAGCCGCACGAGGTGCTGAGCCCGGCCGAGCTGGTCCGGCTGCAGGGCGTCGCGTCGCAGGTGTTCGTGCACCACGCGCTGGTCGACTACGTCGTGCGGCTGGTGCTCACCACGCGCACCCCGAACGACCACGGGCTTTCCGACGTCGCGGGCTGGGTGTCGTACGGCGCCTCGCCGCGCGCGAGCCTCGGCATCATCGCCGCCGCGCGGGCGCTGGCGCTGGTGCGCGGCCGGGACTACGTGCTCCCGCAGGACGTCGTCGACGTCGTGCCGGACGTGCTGCGCCACCGGCTCGTGCTGTCCTACGACGCGCTGGCCGACGGAGTGCCGGTGGACCACATCGTCACCCGCGTGCTGCAGACCGTGCCGCTGCCGCAGGTTTCGGCCCGGCCGCAGGGCGGCGCCGGCCCGGTGCCGGCGGGCGCGCCCGTCAGGTAGCGGCGTGGCTGGCACCTCTGAGAAAGATCCGGGCGGACGTCCCGGCTGGGCCCCGCCGATCCTGCGCGGCGACCGGATGGAAGCGGGGCTGCGCACGCTCGAACTCGAAGTGCGCCGCCGCCTCGACGGCTTGCTCCAGGGCAACCACCTCGGCCTCGTGCCGGGTCCGGGTTCGGAACCCGGCGAGGCGCGGCCGTACCAGCCCGGCGACGACGTGCGCCGGATGGACTGGGCGGTCACCGCGCGCACCACGACGCCGCACATCCGCGAGACGGTCGCGGACCGCGAGCTGGAGACGTGGGTCGTCGCGGACATGTCCGCGAGCCTCGACTTCGGCACCGCGCTGTGCGAGAAGCGCGATCTGGTGGTCTGCGCGACCGCTGCTGTCGCGCATCTGACCGGCGGGGGCGGTAACCGGATCGGCGCGCTCGTGTCCAATGGCGAAGGCACCACTCGCCTTCCGGCGCGCGGCGGGCTTCCGCACGCCCGCGGCCTCGTCCGGCGGCTGGCCGAAACACCTCGTGCCGCCGAGGGCGTCCGCGGCGATTTCGCTGGCGCGTTGGAACAGTTGCGCCGTCCGCCGCGTCGGCGAGGCTTGGCGGTGGCGATTTCGGACTTCCTCGGCCCGATGGACTGGGAGCGCCCGTTGCGCGCGCTCGGCGGTCGGCACGAGCTGATCGCGATCGAGATCGTCGACCCGCGCGACGTGGACCTGCCGGAGGTCGGCACTGTCGTGCTGGCCGACCCGGAGACCGGACGGCAGCGCGAGGTGCACGCTTCGGCGTTGCTGCGCAAGGAATTCGGCGCGGCGGCGAACGCGCACCGGCAGACGGTCGCGGCCGGTCTGCGCCGGGCCGGGGCCGCGCATCTGGTGCTGCGCACCGATTCCGACTGGATCGCGGACATGGTGCGGTTCGTGGTCGCCCGCAAGCGTCGCTGGTCCGGAGGTGTCGCATGAGCGCCCTTCCCTCGACCGCCCGGGCAACCAGTAAGGAGGCGACGGCATGAGCCTCGCCGGTTTCAGTTCGCCGTGGTGGTTCCTGCTGCTGCTCGCGGTCGCCGCGGTGGCCGGCGCGTACGTGCTGTCGCAGCGGCAGCGCCGCCGCCGGGTGATGCGGTTCGCGAATCTCGAACTGCTGGAGAAGGTCGCGCCCAAGGCGCAGGGCTGGATCCGGCACGTGCCCGCGGTGCTGATCGTGCTGTCGCTGCTGTTCCTGACGGTCTCGCTGGCTGGCCCGACGGCCGAGCAGAAGGTGCCGCGCAACCGGGCGACGGTCATGCTGGTGATCGACGTTTCGCTGTCGATGGAAGCCACCGACGTCGCTCCGACGCGGCTGAAGGCGGCGCAGGACGCGGCGAAACAGTTCGCGCAGAACATGACGCCGGGCGTCAACCTGGGCCTGATCTCGTTCGCCGGAACCGCGACCGTGCTCGTCAACCCGACGACGGACCGGGCAGGCGTGTCGAAGGCGATCGACAACCTGAAGCTCGCCCAGTCCACCGCCACCGGCGAGGGCATTTACGCGGCGATGCAGTCGATCCAGAGCTTCTCCGCCGTGGTCGGCGGCGCGGACGGCCCGCCGCCCGCGCGGATCGTGCTGATGAGCGACGGCAAGCAGACGGTCCCGGAAGACCTCTACGCCCCGCGCGGCGCGTACACCGCGGCGCAGGCGGCGAAGCAGGCGCAAATGCCGATTTCGTCGATCTCGTTCGGCACCGAGCACGGTTCGGTCGACATCGAGGGCAAACAGCAGGACGTCCGCGTGGACGACGAATCGCTGCGCGAGATCGCCCGGCTGTCCGGAGGCGAGTTCTACAAGGCGGCGAGCGCGGACGAGCTGAAACGCGTGTACGCCGACCTGGGCGAGCAGATCGGGTACGAGCTGAAGAACGCCGACGCGAGCAAGCCGTGGGTGGTGCTGGGAACGATCATCCTGATGGCCGGAGCCGCGACTGCGCTGGTGTTCGGCCAGAGACTGCCGTAAGTCCGTGAAGGACTCCTTGGGGGAATCAGATTCCCCCAAGGAGTCCTTCACGGCGTTGCGAAGCCGTTCTGCCGCCAGCCTTCGTAGACGGCGATGGCGGCTGTGTTGGCCAGGTTCAGCGACCGGTTGTTCGGCAGCATCGGCAACCGCAGCCGATCAGTGACCTCCGGCGCCCGCTGAACCTCGTCCGGCAGCCCGGCGGACTCCGGCCCGAACATCAGCACATCGCCCGGTTCGTAGGCCACCTCGGTGTAAAGCCGGGTCGCGGTGGCGCTGAACGCGTACACCTTCGAGGGCAACAAAGCCCTCCACGCCGCAGCCAGATCAGCGTGCACGTGGACCCGCGCGAGGTCGTGGTAATCGAGCCCGGCGCGGCGAAGCTGCTTGTCCTCCAAGGTGAATCCCAACGGCTCCACCAGATGCAGCTCGCATCCGGTGTTCGCCGCGAGCCGGATCGCGTTGCCGGTGTTGGGCGGGATTTCGGGGCAATAGAAGAGCACTCGGAACATCACGCCGCCTCGGGAAGATACTTCGAGTAGGCCGCGCGTACCTCCGGCGGAGGTTCGGCCTTGCGGTGGTTCTCGGTGTCGACGAACACGTACCGCAGCCGGATCTCGGTCGTCACCGTGCCGCCGCGCCGGACTTCCACCTCGAACTGCATCGACGTGGTGCCCAGGTGTGCGAGGTACACCGCGACGACCAGCTCGTCGTCGAACCGGCACGGTGCCAAGTACCGCAGGTTCGACTCGGCGACCACCAAGTCGACCCCGGTGGCGAGCAGCGCGTCGTGCGAGCCGAAGAGGGCTCTCTCCACCTCGAAAGCCGCCATGTCCGCGTAGGCGAGGTAGTGCGCGTTGAAGACGATGCCCTGGCCATCGCATTCGTGGTAACGCACGCGGAGGGGCATTTCGACGAGAGGGCGGCGTTCGGTCACGCGACCAATCTAGCGATCACCCGTGCAGCGCCCGGTAGGTGTCGGCGGCACCGCGGTGGAGGGGGACGGGCTGGGTGCCGATGAGCGTCCGCACGTCGAGGAACTGCGTCCCGACCGCCTGCGCGGGCACAAGTTCGGCGGCTCGTTCGACAAGCACCCGCGCGACCGCCGCAGCCACGTCGAAGGGCAGCTTCGGCGAGCAGACCAACAGATTCGCGACACCGATCGTAGGCAGCGAGCCGACCCCGCGGTAAGCCCCGGCAGGCACCTGCACCTGCTCGTACAGCGGGCCGTACGCCTTGCGCAGCTGGGGGAGCACCGAGGTCAGCGGAAGCAGGGCGAGCGGCGTCGTGCGGTTCAGGTCGGCGAGTGCGGGCGTCGGGATCCCTCCGGACCACAGGAACGCGTCGATCCGGCGATCGTGCAGCGCGGCGATCGCGTCGTTCAGCGGCAGGTGCTGCTCCTGGACCGGGACGCCGTTCGCGGCGAAGACCCGTTCGCCCAGTTGCGCGGCGCCGGAGCGGCTGGCGCCGACCGAGACCGGGCGTCCGGCGAGCGAACGCAGGTCGGTGAGGTGGTCTTCGGCGCGGACGACCAGCTGCAGGTAGTTCTCGTAGACGCGGCCGAGTGCTTGCAGCGGAACGGGTTTCCCGAACGGCGTGCCGCCGGTGGTCGCGGATTGAGCCACGTCGGCGAGTGTCAGGCCGAGGTCGGCGGTGCCGTCGCTGACCCGTTGGACGTTCTCGACGCTCGCCTCGGTGGGGAGCGCGCTGCAGTGCAGCCGCGGTTCGGCGCGCGACAGTTCGGCGGCCAAGACCTCGGCGAAGGCCAGGTAGAAGCCGCCGGGTTCGCCGGACGCGATGGTGATCTGCCGCTCGGGGCCGCGGTAGGTGTCGTCGCAGGCGGCGAGTGCGAGGGCGAGACCGCCGAGGAGCGCGGCGCGACGGGTGACGGTCATGGCGTCACCTCGGCGGGCAGCGTGATCCGGACCTGCAGGCCGTGCGGTTCGACCGCGCGCAGCTCCAGAATCCCGCCCCGCGCACGGGTTTGCTCCCGGGCGATGGCGAGTCCGAGGCCGGTTCCGCGCGGGGCGCCGTCGCCGCCCGCGCGCCAGAACCGTTCGGTGGCGCGGGCGAGGTCCTCGGGCGGGAGGCCGGGACCGTCGTCGGTGACGATCAGCGTGACAGTGTCCGAAGTGGACTCCCAAGCGGCGGTGATGGTCGCTCCCCGGCCGGCGTGGTGGACGGCGTTGTCCAGCAGGACGTCGAGAATCTGCGCGAGTTCGCTCTCCGGCGTGCGCACCATCAGCGGCTCGGTGTGGCCCGCGCACGGCACGAGGGTCGCGCCCGCTTCGTCGGCGGACAACCGCCACGCGTCGACCCGTTCCGCCACGACCGCGGCCAGGTCGGCGGGCTCGTCGTCGGCGCGCGCGGCCAGCCGGGTCGCGGTGCTTTCCGCGGTGGCGAGGGCGAGCAGGCCGTCGAGAATCCGTTCCAGCCGTTCGACTTCCGCGACCGTGGCGTCGTAAGCCGGGCGGTTTTCGACCTCGGTGCCGAGCAGGTCGAGCCGGAGCCGCAAGGCGGCCATCGGGTTGCGCAGCTGATGCGAGGTGTCCGCGACGAGCCGCTGCTGCTGGTTCGCCGACTCCACCACCGCGTCGGACATCCGGTTCACCGACGCCGCGAGCGACCGCAGTTCGCGCGGCCCGGACCGTTCCGGCACCTGCGCCCGGCGTCCGCCCGCCACCGCCAGCACGCCGGTTTCCAGCTCCACCAACGGCCGTACCATCCACCGCGACAGCAAGACCGCGAGCAACACGAACAGCGCCGCGACCACCATCGCCCCGGCCGCGATGGCGCTCCACGCGGCTCCGACGTCCGCCGCCGCGGCGGTCACCGAAGCCCGCAGCAGGACCACGCCGGACACCCGCGTCCCGGTGCCGACTGGGCGGGCGAAGAGCACCGGAGTGTCCGACCACGGCCGGATCCGCTCGACCGGCGCTTCCGGCTCGTTCCGCAACGTCGCCTCGATGATGCTCCGCGCGGCGGGATCGCTGCTGGTCAGGCCGCCGGTTTCGACGAGCGGCCGCCGTTGCGCGTCGACGATCAGGACGCCTTCGCTGTATAACGACGAATACACCCGCGCGTCGGCGCTCAACACCGTCGCGTCGCCGGAATCGACGGCCTGTTGCGCCAGCACCACGAAGCGGTCGACGTCGCTGCTGCGCGAAATCACCAGCTGCTGCGTCCGTTGATCGGCCGTCGCGGACAGCAACGGCACCGCGAACGCTGCCACGACGGCGAGCGCGAGCGTGACGAGAACAGCCAGCAGGCGAGTGCGCACCGATCAGCCCCGGCCGAGCCGGTAGCCGAAGCCGCGGATCGTGGTGAGCAGGCCGGGCCGGTCGAGCTTCGCGCGCAGCTGTGTCATGTGGACGTCGAGCGAGCGCGAAACGGCGAGGTACGCGTCGCCCCATACCTCGTCCATCAGTTGTTGCCGGCTCACCGCGGTGCCGGGCCGGGCGGCGAGCACCGCCAGTACAGCGAATTCCTTGGTGGTCAGTCCGATGTCCTGGCCGCCGACCAATACCCGGCGCGCGCCGAGGTCGATCTCGACGTCCTCGATGTGCACGACCGGGTCTTTCGGCGCGGGGGAGGAATGGCTCGCCCGGCGCGCCACGGCGTCCATCCGGGCCAGCAGCTCAGCCATCCGCACCGGTTTCGCCAGGTAGTCGTCGGCACCGAAGCGCAGTGCGCGGACCACGGAACGTTCGTCGTCGCGCGCGGTCAGCACGATCACCGGCACCGGCGACACCTGGCGGATCTTGCGCAGCACGTCCAGCCCGTCGAGATCCGGCAGGCCGAGGTCGAGCAGCAGCAGGTCCGCGTCCCGGTGCCGGGTGAGGGCGTCCGAGCCGCGGCCGACCGCGGTGACGGGGTGGCCGTGCGCGTGCAGCGTTTCGGCGAGCGCCCGGGCGACGCCGGTGTCGTCCTCGACGAGCAGCACGCGCACGGCCGTCCTCCTGGTCAGTCCTCGCCGCGTTCGAGAGCGGACGAACGCGAAGTTTCCCGCATTGTCGCGTACACGACGAGCGACACGAGAACGCAACCCGCGACGTACCAGAAGAAGAGCGATTCGTGCCCGGCCTTCTTCAGCGCCTGGGCGATCAGCTCGGCGGTCCCGCCGAAGATCGCGACGGTGAGCGCGTACGGGAGGCCGACGCCGATCGCGCGGATCCGCGTCGGGAACAGCTCGGCCTTCACGATCGCGTTGATCGAGGTGTAGCCGGTCACGATCACCAGCGCGCCGAGCAGGAGCAGGAACGCGAGGAACGGCTGGCTGGTGCGCGCCATCAGCGTCATGATCGGCACGGTCAGCAGGGTGCCCGCGATGCCGAAGAACATCAGCAGCTTCCGGCGGCCGATCTTGTCCGACAGCTTCCCGGCGAGCGGCTGCAGGATCGCGAAGACCAGCAGCGCGAGGAACATGATCACGGTGACCGTGCGCCGCGGGATGTGCGCGGTGTTCTCCAGGAACTTCTGCGTGTAGGTGGCGTAGGTGTAGAACGCGACCGTCCCGCCGAGCGTCAGGCCGACGACGAGCAGGATCTCCCGCGGGTACTTCACGAGCTGGCGCAGCGTGCCGCGCTCGCCCTTGCCGGTCTCCGCGTTTTCGGTGACCCGCTGGTAGCTCTCGGACTCGTCCATCGACCGCCGCAGCGCCATCACGATCACCGCCGCGAGCGCGCCGACGACGAACGCGATCCGCCAGCCCCAGTCGCCCATCTGCTTGTCGGTGAGCACGCTCTGCAGGATCAGCTGCAGCCCCAGCGCGAGCAGCTGCCCGCCGACGAGCGTCACGTACTGGAAGCTGGAGTAGAACCCGCGCTTGCCGGGAGTGGCCACTTCGGACAGATACGTCGCCGAGGTGGAGTACTCGCCGCCGACCGAAAGCCCTTGCAGCAGCCGCGAGAACACCAGCAGGATCGGGGCCGCGATGCCGATCGTCGAATAGCCGGGCGTCACCGCGATGAGCAGCGAACCGCACGCCATCATCGAAACCGAGAGCACGAGAGCCGACCGGCGCCCGTAGCGGTCGGCGAACCGGCCGAGCAGCCAGCCGCCGAGCGGGCGCATGAGGAATCCGACGGCGAACACCGCCGCGGTGTTGAGGAACTGCGCCGTGGCATCGCCGCCGGGGAAGAACGCCTTCGCGAAGTAGACGGTGAACGCCGAATAGGCGTACCAGTCGTACCACTCGACGAGATTTCCGATCGAGCCGCGCAGCACGTTGCCGACCACGCGCCGCTCGTCCCGCGCCGAGCCGGCGTCCTGGATCCGGGTAGTCATCCTTGACCTCCTGTGTCGCGACTCACGGTGACCAACCGGGCGGTAACCATCAAGGTCGAGGCACGGTTCCTTACCGTCGCTTAGGACGGGAGTGCCGGGTGCGCCGCCGGTCAGCGCAGCCGATAGCCTCAGGCGGGCGCAACCGCGAAGACGACGAGGAGAACGCAGTGGGACGGTCGGTCTTGGTCACCGGCGGCAACCGTGGGATCGGGCTGGCGATTGCCCGGGACCTCGCCGAGCAGGGCCACCGGGTCGCGGTGACGCACCGCGGGTCCGGCGCTCCGGAGGGGCTTTTCGGCGTGCAGGCCGACGTCACCGACGCCGAGCAGGTGGACGCGGCGTTCAAGCTCGTGGAGGAGCACCAGGGGCCGGTCGAGGTCCTGGTGTCCAACGCGGGGCTCACCGACGACACCCTGCTCATGCGGATGTCGGAGGAGCAGTTCGAGCGCGTGCTGAACGCGAACCTCACCGGGGCGTTCCGCGTCGCGAAGCGGGCCTCGCGCGGCATGCTGCGCGCCCGCTGGGGCCGGTTCGTGTTCATCTCGTCCGTGGTGGGCCTTTCCGGCTCGGCCGGGCAGGCGAACTACGCCGCTTCGAAAGCGGGCCTGGTCGGCTTCGCGCGTTCGCTCGCGCGGGAGCTGGGCGCGCGCAACATCACCGCGAACGTGGTCGCGCCCGGTTTCGTGCACACCGACATGACCGACGCGCTGCCCGAGGACCGGCGCAAGGAGATCCTCGCCAGCGTCCCGTCCGGCCGCTACGCCGAACCGGCCGAGATCGCCGCCGCCGTGCGGTACCTGTCCTCGGACGAGGCCGGCTACGTCAACGGCGCGGTGCTGCCCGTCGACGGCGGCCTCGGCCTCGGCCACTGACCTTCCCGAGAAGAACACCCACGACCTGGAGGACGTGTTGCCCGGATTGCTCGAAGGCAAGCGGCTGCTGATCACCGGCGTCATCACCGACGCCTCGCTCGCGTTCCACGCGGCCCGCATCGCCCAGCAGGAGGGCGCGAAGGTCGTGCTCACCGGCTTCGGGCGCTTGTCGCTGGTGGAGCGCATCGCCAAGCGGCTGCCCGAGCCCGCCCCGGTGCTCGAGCTGGACGTCACGAACCAGGAGCACCTCGACTCGCTCGCCGACCGCGTCCGCGAGCACGTCGACGGCCTCGACGGCGTCCTGCACTCGATCGGCTTCGCGCCGCAGAGCTGCCTCGGCGCGCCGTTCCTGGACGCTCCCAGCGACGACGTGAAGGTCGCGGTCGACGTCTCGGCGTTCTCGTTCAAGTCCCTCGCCGTCGCGACCCTGCCGCTGCTGAGCAGTGGCGCGTCGATCGTCGGCATGGACTTTGATGCGCGCGTCGCTTGGCCGGTTTACAACTGGATGGGCGTTGCCAAGGCCGCGCTGGAGTCGGTGAACCGGTACCTGGCCAAGGAACTCGGTCCGCGGGGTATCCGGGTGAACCTGGTCAGCGCTGGTCCGATGAAGACGATGGCCGCGAAGTCGATCCCCGGTTTCGGCGAGCTCGAAGCCGGTTGGGGCGACCGTGCGCCGCTCGGCTGGGATTCTGCGGATCCAGAGCCGACTGCCAAGACGGTGTGTGCGGTCTTGTCGGATTGGCTGCCTGCTACCACCGGTTCGATGATCATGGTCGACGGCGGAGTGCACGCGCTCGGGATCTGAGCTTGTTGTGTGAACGGCCCCGCGGGAGTGTTCCCGCGGGGCCGTTTTCTTTTACGCCGTCACCAATTGCGGGGTTGTGTCGCGTTGGTGCAGGCGTAGCGCGAACGTGAGGGTTGCTAGCGCTAGTGCTCCGAGTGCGACGCTCACCCACGCGACGCTGGAGAAACCCATACCTGCGCTGATCGTCGTGCCGCCCAGCCACGGGCCTACGGTGTTGCCTACGTTGAAGGCGGATGTCGTGCTTGCGCCGACTAGGGTTGAGGTGCCGCCTGCGGCTGCGTAAGCGCGCACATTGAGCGCCGGGTTCGCCGCGAATCCAGCCGCTCCCAGGACGAGTACGGCGGCTACCGCGACTACGGCGTTAGTGGCGAAGGCGAGCGTGACGAGGGCGGCTAGGGCGATGCCGAGGCTGCCGTAAAGAGTTGCGAACGGGTAGGTGTCGGCGAGTTTGCCACCGGCGAAGATGCCGATTACTGCGCCGCCGCCGAACAGGGCTAGCACCACTGGCACGGCGGATTCGGGGAGGCCTGCGACGGAGACCAGCAGGGGAGCGAGGTAGCTGAACGTCGCGAAGACCATTGCCTGCAGGAGTGCGATCAAGCCCAGTGCCAGCCATAAGCGGCTGCGGCGGAATACTCGGAGTTCTTCGGCGATTCGCGGGGCTTCGGTTTCCTTGGTGGTGCGCGGGACTGACAGCAGTACTGCGATGGCGGCGATGACGGTTAGTGCGGCTACTGCCCAGAATGCGCTTCGCCAGCCTGCGTGTTGGCCGAGCAGGGTGCCTGCTGGGACGCCTACGACGTTGGCGACTGTTAGGCCGCCGACCAGTACCGCTAGTGCTTGTCCTCGTCGGGCTTCTGGGACGAGGTTGACGGTGGTTGCCGCGGCTACTGCCCAGAATCCGGCGCAGGCTACTGCGCTGATGATGCGGGTGGCGAAGAGGATGCCGTAGCCGTCGGAGAGTGCGCCTATGACGTGGGAGGCGCTGAATACGACGAGCAGGGCTAGGAGGGTGGTTCGGCGGGGGAGGCGGATTGTGCCTATCGCCAGTAGCGGGGCGCCGATGACCATGCCGATGGCGAAGGCGGAGATCAGGAGGCCTGCGTCTGGGATGGTTACGCCCAGGTCGGCGGCCATTCCGGGGAGGAGGCCGGTGATCATGAACTCGGAGGTGCCCAGCGCGAAGATGCTGAGCCCTAGTACGAAGACTGCGGCGGGCACGGGGGTTCTCTCTTTCTGAAATCAGCAGTACAAAATGAGGGTGGGGTTGGTGCGTGGTGGTGTTGGGGCGGGGTGAGGGCGGCGGTGGCCTCGGGTTTCGGCTCGTCGCCTGGCGGCGACATTGCGCACGTTGGTTGCGTGGGGCACCCCGAAGCTTGATTGTGCTGACGGTTCGGGGGTGCTTGTCAAGGCGGGAAAGATGCCTTTTAAATAACACCCCAAACAC
>NZ_JBSFNS010000139.1:0-18540 GCF_053587275.1 Amycolatopsis sp. NPDC003676 | reverse complement strand
AGCCGCCGACCCCGCCGCGCACCTCGGGCCTCGTGGCCCGCTCGGCGTGTGGCTTGAGCAGCTCGACGGCCTGGTCACCGGTGCAGCGCAAGGCAGCCTCGAAAGAAACCGTCACCGCCAACTGACTTCCGTGAGGGGAACCCTGAGGGAATCTGATTCCCTCAGGGTTCCCCTCACGGCTTTTGTCAGCGCAGGTCGAAGCGCGCTGCCGCGGGGACGTGCGCCAGCGGAGCCGCCGGAGCGGATTCCGTCCACGGGCGCGCCGGGACCGTGCCTGCCAGCGAAATCCGGGCCGACGTCTTGGCCAGGTCGATGGTCAGCTTCGGCGGATTCGCGGGGGCGGTGATGAAACTGTTGTCCGTCCCGCCGATCACCAGTGCCAGCCGGTGCCCGGCCGGGACGACGTGGTCCGTGCTCGCGAGCCGGAACGTCATCGTGTACGCCTTGCCCGGCGTGAGCTGCGCTTCCCGGCTCAGGGACTGGTAGTTCGCCAGGTCCGCCCAGCCGCGGCTGATGATCGTGTAGTCCACCTTCTTCGTGTCCGCGCTGGTCACCTTGTAGCAAGCGCTGTCGCCGTCGGTGCTCGAACCCCAGCACGTGCGGTCTGTGCCGGTCACGATTCCCTCGCCAGGGCCGGAGAAATTGCGGATCGTCGCCGGGCCGTAGTCCACCAGCATCGCCGACAGGTGCGCGGTCGAGGTGCTCGGCGTCGCCGTCACGGTGATCGACGAGGTGCCCGACACCTGCACCGGCGAGGTGAGCGCGGCGGTGCTGTACAGCACGCGATTCGCCGACGTGGCCGACGGATTCGCCGCCCACTCGTTCTCCCCCGCCTGCGGGTTGTCGGTGAACGACGCGGTGCCCCGGCTGCCTGCGGTGCCGAGCATGCCGACGCCTGGTGTACGGCCTGGTTGCGGACGCAGGACCGTTTCCTTGGTGCCCGGCGCCGGATAGGTCGCTTCGTTCGCCCACTGGTCCGGCTGGCGCTCGACGGTCGCCATCGGTTCCTTCTCGATGCCGTTGTCGATGCCCATCAGGTAGTGGTCGAACCACCGGTGCAGGGTGTCGACCCATTCGGTGCGGCGGTAGTCGAACGGGTCGACGTGGCCGGTCTGCGCGAGCCAGATCTTGCGCTGCACGCCCTTCGCGGCGAGCGCGTCCCACCATTGGCCGTAGTTGATCGGCATGACGTTCAGGTCGTTGACGCCGTGCGAGACGAACACGCTGGCGCGCACGTTCTTCGCGTTCGCCACGTAGTCGCGCTCCGCCCACAGCGGACCGTAGTCGCCGTTCGCGGTCGCGCCGTCGGCGAGTTTCCGGTTCTGCGCCGAGCAATCCTGGCCGCCGTTGCGCCGCTCGACGGTCTGCGCGAGCCCGTCCGGGTTGAAGCCGAACGAGACGCCGTCCGAGCGGTAGTAGTCGTACCAGGAGCTGATCGCGGAGATCGGCACGATGGTCTTGAGGCCCTCGACGCCGGTCGAGGCGACGCCGTTGGCGATGGTGCCGTCGTAGGACTTGCCGATCATCCCGACGCCGCCGTCGCTCCAGCCCGCGGTCATCTGCGTGCCGCCGGTCTTCGCGGTGTAGCCGGTCGCGCGGCCGTTCAGCCAGTCGACGACCTTCTTGGCCGACTGGACGTCCGAGTTGCCGCCGACGTCGACGCACCCGGTCGACCGGTTGGTGCCCGCCAGGTCCACGAGCACCGTCGCGTACCCGCGCGGCACGAAGTAGTTGTCGTAGAACAGCGGGAAACCGACCGGACGGCCCTGCGCGTCGTAGGTCTTGAACTGGGTTTCGTTGCCGCGCCCCACCGAGGAGTAGTACGGGCTGGCGTCCATGATCACCGGGATCTTCTTGCCCGCCTCGGCCGGTTCCTTCGGCCGCACGATGTCCGCGGCGACCCGGTCGGAGACGCCGTCCCCGTCGCCGTCCCGGCCGAGGTCGACCCACACCGTTTCCCGGATCGCCCCGGCGTAGTCGTACTGCGGTTCGCTCGCGGTTCTCGCCGGGGCGGCCGTCGCGGCCGCCGGCACCACCGCTCCCGCGGCCAGCACCGCGGCGGCGCACAGCCCTGTCAGCACACGCATTCCCGTCGCCCTCCAGAGTCGTCGTCGGGTGCCGACAACTCTGGCCGGGCGGCCGGACCCGGCATCAGGGCCGAAAGTGGGGAACCGGTCAGAGTCCCACGGTGCGGTACAGCGTGCCGACCTCGCCGCGGTTGAGCCTGCGGATGGTGCCCTGGCGCTGGTTGCCGAGCTGCACGTCGCCGACCGCGGTGCGCACGAGCTTGCGGACCGGGTGCCCGGTGGCCGCCATCAGCCTGCGCACGATGTGCTTGCGGCCCTCGTGGATCACCAGCTCGATCATGCTCCGGCCGGAATGCATGTCCTTGACCCGGAACTGGTCGACCTTCACGATCCCGTCCGGCAGCTCCCAGCCCGCGCGCAGCTCCTTGCCCAGCCCGCGCGGCACCAGGCCCTCGACCTCCGCGAAGTACGTCTTGAGCACCCGGTACGACGGGTGCATCAGGCGGTGCCCGAGGTCGCCGTCGTTGGTCAGCAGCAGCAGGCCCTCGGTGTTCTCGTCGAGCCGCCCGACGTGCACGACGCCAGGGGTCTCCTCCCACCGGCCGCGCAGGTAGTCGCCGACGCACGGGCGGCCCCGGTCGTCCGACATCGTGGAGTGCACGCCCTTGGGCTTGTTGAACGCGAGGTACACGAGGTCGTCGCGGAGGTTGACCCGCGTGCCGTCGACGTGGATCACCGCCTCGTCCGGGTGCACGCGGCGGCCCAGCTCGGTGACGACCTCGCCGTCCACCTCCACCCGGCCGGCCGCGATCAGGTCCTCGGCCGCCCGGCGCGACGCCACGCCGGCCTGCGACAGGACCTTCTGCAGGCGGATGCCGTCGGGGTGTTCGTCAGATGTCATCGATGGTGTCCACTTCGGGTAGCAGCGGAGCGATCGGGGGAAGGTCGTTCAGCGACGACAGCCCCAGTCGCTCCAGGAACAGCTCGGTCGTCACGTACAGCGTGCCCGTGGTCTCCGGGTCGGTGCCCATCTCCTCGATGAGCCCCCGCGCCAGCAGGGTCCGGATCACGCCGTCCACGTTCACCCCGCGCACCGCGGCGACCCGGGCCCGGGTGACCGGCTGCCGGTACGCGATCACGGCGAGGCTCTCCAGCGCGGCCCTGGTCAGCTTCGACCGCTGGCCGTCCAGCAGGAGCTTCTCCACGAACGGGGCGTAGGTGTCCCTAGTGTAGAACCGCCACCCTTCGCCCACGCGCCGCAGGTCGATCCCGCTCGCGCGCTCGGTGAACTTCTGCGCCATCGTCCGCAGCGCGACGGTCACCCTGGCGACCGGCTGCTGCAGCGTTTCGGCGAGGGAATCCTCGGCGATCGGCGAATCCACGACGAGCAGGAGAGCTTCGAGAGCGGCTTCGAGCGCCTCGTCCGACTCGACGCTGGGCAGGCCGCTGTCCACGGCGACCAGTCCTTCGTCGTCGGCTGGCTCGGCGGCTTCGGCTTCCGGCGCGGCTTCGGCTTCCGGCTCAGTTTCGGATGGCTCCGAGGCTTCGGGTTCCGGCTCGACGGCGTCGACGGGTTCCGGCTCGGCCTCATTTTCCGGCTGCGGCGCGGTTTCCGGCTCGGTCTCCTCGGCCTCGACCGGCTCGGCGGCGGCTTGTTCAGCTTCGACCTGAGCCTCTTCCGCCGGAGCGGCCGGAGTCTCCTCGGCCTCCGCCGTCGCGCGGTCGTCTTCGGTGCTCACCCGTATTCCTCCTCCTCGGCCGCCGCGCGGTCGTGCTCGGCGGCGGCGGACGCCTCGGCCACGCTGCCGCCGGTCCAGCGGACGTGCAGTTCCGCCAGTGCCTCCAACTGGTCGAACTGCACCGACGATTCGCGGTACAGCTCCAGCAGCGCGAGGAACCGGGCCACGACCTCCACCGTGTGCTCGCAGTCCGAGGTCAGTTCCTTGAACGTCGCCTGCCCGGCCTCGGCGAGCTTCACCCGCAGCAGCGCGGCGTGCTCGCGGACGGACACGCGGCCCATGTGGATGTGCGCGATCGACACCTGCGGCGGCGGTTTCGGCCGGAACACCGCGACCGCGATCTCCGCGAACCGCTCCGGCGTGACGCCCAGCATCACCTCCGGCAGCAGCCCGAGGTACCGCTCCTCCAGCGCCACCGACCGCGGATACCGCCGCAGCGCACCCTCTTCCAGCTCGCCGAACAGCGCGGCGACCTGCTTGTACGCGCGGTACTGCAGCATGCGCGCGAAGAGCACGTCGCGGGCTTCCAGCAGGGCCAGGTCGTCCTCGTTCTCGACCTCGGCCGCGGGCAGCAGCCGGGCGGCCTTGAGGTCGAGCAGGGTCGCCGCGATCACCAGGAACTCGGTGGTCTCGTCGAGGTTCCAGTCCGGGCCGAGCGCGCGGGTGTAGGCGATGAAGTCGTCGGTGACCGTGTGCAGGGCGACCTCGGTGACGTCCAGCTGGTGCTGCGAGATCAGCTGCAGCAGCAGGTCGAACGGGCCCTCGAAGTTTTGCAGCCGCACCTTGAACTTCGACGCGTTCTCCTCGGCGGCGGCGTATCCCTCGGGGATGGTGCCGCCGTGCACCGTCTCGTGCTCGGCCGGAGCCTCGGAAGGCGCGGCGTTCTCCGGGGATTCCTCCGGAGCTTCCGCGCCCGCGGAGCTTTCCGGAGCCGCGCCGTCGCCGGGTTCCGCCGTGCCGTCCGTGCTTTCGGTGCTCTCCGAGACTGCCGCTTCCGGCTCCGGCAGCTCGGCCGATGCCGGGTCGTCCATCAGCCCTCGGTTCCGCCGTCCTCGGCGTCCGCGCGCAATCGCTGCACCAGCACGGATTCCTCGCCGCGCTGGTCGAAGTCGGCGAGCAGCACGGCGACCGCCTCGCGGACCAGCCGGCCGCGGTCGACGACCAGCTCGTGCTTGGCGCGGAGGTTCAGCCGGGCCTGCTCCATCGCGAGCAGTTCCTCGCCGGACACGTAGACGGTGATCTTCGCGTCGTGCTTGGTGCGCCCGGATCCGCTGCGCGCCGCGTTGCGGGCCAGCTGGTCGGTGTCCGCCGGAGCGCTCGGTTTGCCGCGCTGGGCCACCGGTTCCGCCGGAGCGGGCACGGAGGGGCGTTCGAGTGCGGGGGTCGCCGGGCTGGAGGTGAGGCGGAAGAGTTCCGACGCTCCGGGCAGGGAAGCGCGCCTGCTCACCGAGCGATCACCTCGCGGGCCAGCGCGCGGTAAGCCGCGGCGCCGGCGGATTTGGGGGCCCAGGTCGTGATGGGCTCGCCCGCGACCGTCGTCTCGGGGAACCGCACGGTGCGGTTGATCACCGTGTCGAACACGGTGTCGCCGAATGCCTCGACCACGCGAGCCATGACCTCCTTCGAGTGCAGGGTTCTCGGGTCGTACATCGTGGCGAGAATCCCCGTGATGTCCAGTTTGGGGTTGAGGCGTTCCTGCACCTTCTCGATCGTGTCGATCAGGAGCGCGACGCCTCGCAGACTGAAGAACTCGCACTCCAGGGGGATGATCACACCGTCCGCGGCGGTCAATGCGTTCACCGTCAACAGGCCGAGCGAGGGCTGGCAGTCGACAAGAACATAGTCGTAGTCGTTCATCACCGGACGAAGGACCCGTAACAACGTGTGCTCGCGCCCTACCTCTGCGACGAGCTGGACCTCCGCCGCGGACAGGTCGATGTTGCTCGGCAGCAGGTCAACGCCGTCGACGCGGGTTTTGCGGAGCACGTCCTCGATCTGCACCGAGCGCTCCATGATGACGTTGTAGACCGTCTGGTCCAGTTCGTGCGGCTGAATGCCGAGCCCGACCGACAGCGCGCCCTGCGGGTCGAAGTCGACCAGCAGCACGCGGCGGCCGCATTCGGCGAGCGCGGCGCCGAGGTTGATCGTGGACGTGGTCTTGCCGACGCCGCCCTTCTGGTTGCACATCGCGAGCACCTTCGCCGGGCCGTGCCGCTCCAGCGGCGGCGGCTCGGGGATCTCGCGCAGCGGGCGCCCGGTCGGCCCGATCCCGCTCTCCGCGCGCTCCTTCGCCCGCATCCGGGCGCGTTCGGCGCGGGTCAGCGGCCGTTCCGCCTCGTCGCCCTCGTGGTCCGCCGGGGTGGCGATCCGCGCGTGCTCGAGATTCGCCGCGGCCGAACCGGAGGTCCCGGCGGACCCGGCTGGCCCGGCTGGCGCTGCCGGGTCCTCCGGCTGGTTCGGGGTCGGTGTCGACATGGCGCGAAAGCTCCTTGTTCGGCGGGGTCTCCGGCAGCCTATGCGGATTTCCGGAGCCCCGGCAAAGCGCCGCGCCGGGCCGCACGGGCCGAGTCACCGCAGCGTGGGAAGGCTCTGGGACCGCCGGAGCGTTCAGCCGAGCGCGCGCGGATGCGCGGTGGCGTAGACCTCTCGCAGCGTCGTGACCGTGACGAGCGTGTACACCTGGGTCGTGGTCACCGACGCGTGGCCGAGCAGTTCCTGCACCACGCGGACGTCCGCGCCGCCCTCCAGCAGGTGGGTCGCGAACGAGTGCCGCAGGGTGTGCGGCGAGACCGCGGCGGTGATCCCGGCCCGCTCGGCGGTGTCCTTGAGGACCTGCCACGCGCTCTGCCGGGAAAGCCGGCTGCCGCGGGCGTTGAGGAAGATCGCGGAGGTGCCGCGGCCGTTCGCGGCGAGCGCCGGGCGGGCGCGGACCAGGTACGCATCCAGTGCTTCCAGCGCGGGACGGCCGATCGGCACCAGCCGTTGTTTGCCGCCCTTGCCGTCGAGCAGGACGGTCCGCTCGGTGTCGTCCACGTCGTCCACATCGAGCCCGACCGCCTCGGAAATCCGGGCTCCGGTCGAGTACAGCAGCTCCAGCAGCGCCCGGTCGCGCAAGGCGCGTTCCCCGTCCGGCGGCGGAGTGTCGAGCAGCTTGAGGACGTCCCCGACCGGCAACGCCTTGGGCAGTCGTTTCGCCGCGGCCGGCGGACGGACGTCGCGCGCCGGATCGTGTTCGGTGAGACCGTCTGCGTGCGCGAATTTGTGCAGCCCCCGCACCGCGACCAGCGCCCGAGCCGCCGACGACGCCGCCAGCGGCTGGTGTTCCTCGTCGCCCTCGCGCAGCGCGGCACCGAACGACGTGACGTGCGCGGGCGTGACCTCGGTCAGCCGCGCGACCCCCGCCGCTTCCAGATGGGCGGCGTAACGGCGGAGGTCGCGGGAGTAGCTGTCGAGGGTGTTGCGGGCGGTGCCGCGCTCGACGACGAGGTGATCGAGGTACGTGGCTATCGCGCCTCGCACCTCGACACCCGCATCATTCACGCCGCCACTCTAGGACGGCGCACCGACAGAACCCGGAAATTAGCCCTCGGCCAGTCGGCGGGCGAACCGGGACGGCCGGTCCTGCCACGGCGCGTCGGCCGGGCGCGTCTCCGCCGCCCCGGTCAGCACCGCATGTGCCGAGAGGACGCCGGAGACAGTCGCCCCGTTGACCAGCTCGCCGGAAAGCGCCATCCGGACCGCCTCGGCGAGCGGGAACTTCCGCACCACCAGGTCGGCCTCCTCGTCGCCGAGCACTTCACGGTCCACTTCGGACAGATCGCGGGCGAGGAAGACGCGCACGACCTCGTCGGTGAACCCGGGCGAGGCCGCGACGTCGACCAGCGTGTCCCAGCTGCCCGCGGCGAGCCCGGCCTCTTCGGCCAGCTCGCGCCGGGCCGCGTCGACCGGGTCCTCCCCCGGCTTGTCGATCAGCCCGGCGGGCAGCTCCCACAGCCTGCGCCCGAGCGGATGCCGGTACTGGTGCACGAGCGTGACGTTGTCCTCGCTGTCCAGCGCCGCGATCACGACCGCGCCGAGGTGCTCGACCACCTCGCGCTTGGCGGTTTCCCCGCCGGGCATCACGACGTCGTCGACCCGGAGGCCGACGACGCGTCCCACGTGGACGACCGTGCTGCCGGCCACGGAGAACTCGTGCGTGCCGGGCGCGCTCACCGAGCCGCCACGGGCGTCTCGGGCAGTTCGACCGGGAGCCGCTCGGCGACCTTGCGGTCCACGACGGCCTTCACGAACGCGCTGAACAGCGGGTGCGGCCGGGTCGGGCGGCTCTTCAGCTCGGGGTGCGCCTGGGTGCCCACGAAGAACGGGTGCACGTCCGCGGGCAGTTCGACGAACTCGACGAGCCGGTCGTCCGGCGAGGTGCCGGAGAACACGAGCCCCGCGTCGCCGATCTGCTTGCGGTAGGCGTTGTTCACCTCGTAGCGGTGCCGGTGGCGCTCGGACACCTCGGTGGTGCCGTACGCCTTGGCGACCTGCGAACCCGCCTTGAGCTTCGCCGGGTACGCGCCGAGCCGCATCGTGCCGCCCATGTCGCGCTCGCCCGCGACGACGTCGCGCTGGTCGGCCATGGTCGAGATCACCGCGTGCTTGGTGTCCTCGTCGAACTCGGCCGAGTTCGCGCCCTCGATGCCCGCGAGGTTCCGGGCGCTCTCGATGACCATGCACTGCAGCCCGAGGCACAGCCCGAGCAGCGGGACGCCGTGCGTGCGCGCGTAGTGGATCGCGCCGACCTTGCCCTCGATGCCGCGGATGCCGAACCCGCCCGGGATCAGCACACCGTCCACATCGGACAGCACGGACGCCGCGCCGGACTCGGTCTGCGCGTCGTCCGAGGCGACCCACACGATCTCGACCTTGGCCCGGTGCGCGAACCCGCCCGCGCGCAGCGCCTCGGTGACCGAGAGGTACGCGTCCGGCAGGTCGATGTACTTGCCCACCACCGCGACCCGGACGATCTCGCTCGGGTTGTGCACGCGGTCGAGCAGGTCGCCCCACACCGTCCAGTCGACGTCGCGGAACGGCAGGCCGAGGCGGCGCACCACGTAGGCGTCGAGCGCCTCGCCGTGCAGCACCTTCGGAATGTCGTAGATCGAGCGCGCGTCCGGGCAGGCGATGACCGCCTCGGTGTCGACGTCGCACATCAGGCCGATCTTGCGCTTGAGGTCGTCCGGGATTTCCCGGTCCGCGCGGCACACGAGCGCGTCCGGCTGGATGCCGATGTTGCGCAGCGCGGCGACCGAGTGCTGGGTCGGCTTGGTCTTGAGCTCGCCCGACGGGGCGAGGTACGGCACCAGCGACACGTGCAGGAAGAAGCACTGGTCGCGGCCGACGTCGTGGCGCACCTGGCGGCACGCCTCGAGGAACGGCAGCGACTCGATGTCGCCGACCGTGCCGCCGACCTCGGTGATCACCACGTCCGGCGCGACGCCGTTCTCGTCCGGCCCGGCCGCGGCGGTGATCCGCGCCTTGATCTCGTCGGTGATGTGCGGGATCACCTGGACGGTGTCGCCGAGGTACTCGCCGCGGCGTTCCTTGGCGATCACCTCCGAGTACACCTGTCCGGTGGTGACGTTCGCCTTGCCGTCGAGAGAGCGGTCGAGGAAGCGCTCGTAGTGCCCGATGTCGAGATCGGTCTCGGCGCCGTCGTCGGTGACGAACACCTCGCCGTGCTGGAACGGGTTCATCGTCCCGGGGTCGACATTGAGGTACGGGTCGAGCTTCTGCATCGTCACGCGAAGCCCGCGCGAAGTGAGCAGCTGTCCGAGGCTGGACGCCGTCAGACCCTTACCCAGAGAGGAGGCAACGCCTCCGGTGACAAAGACATACTTGGTAGCCCGCGACTGAAGTCCCACGGGCCGCCAGCATATCCCACTCCCGCCGGATCGCTCGCCGACGCCTCTTCCCGGCGCGGCGGAATCGGTTCACCCGCGCCGCGCTAGGCTGCGCGGCGTGCCGAACCTCCGCGATGACCACTGGACCGCCCCGGTCGCGGGCGCCTCTCTGGACGCCGCGGTGCGCGTCCCCGGATCGAAGTCGATCACCAACCGGGCCTACGTGCTCGCCGCGCTCGCGAGCGCGCCCACCCGGGTGCGCCATCCGCTCGATTCGCGCGACACACGGCTGATGCTCGGCGCGCTCGCCTCGCTGGGCGCGCGGTCGGAAGAGACCATCGACGGCTTTCTCGTGCACCCGCTCGGCACCATCAGCGGCCGCGGCGACGAGGCCGAGGTCGTCCTCGGCAACGCGGGCACCGTCGCCCGTTTCACGCCCGCTCTCGCCACGCTCGGCGACGCCTCGGTGCAGTTCGACGGCGACGAGGCGATCCGACGCCGTCCGATCGACCCGCTGCTGGCCGCGCTGCGCAAGCTCGGCGCGCGGATCGACGACGGCGGACGCGGCGCGCCGCCGTTCACCGTCCACGGCACCGGCGGGCTGCGCGGCGGCCGGGTGGACCTCGATTCGTCGGCCTCCAGCCAGTTCCTGTCCGCGCTGCTGCTCGCCGGCCCGGCGTTCGAACAGGGCGTGACGGTGCGGCTGGTCGGCGGCGCCCCGCCGAGCGAACCGCACATCGCGATGACGCTGGACATGCTGCGCCGGTTCGGGGCCACTGTGGACCGTTCGGGCACGGAATTCCATGTGGAGCCGGCGAAACTCTCGTGCCCGGAGTACGTCGTGGAACCGGACCTGTCCACCGCGGCCCCGTTCGTGGCCGCCGCGGTGGTCGGCGGCGGGACGGTCCGCGTGCAGGGCTGGCCGAAGCAGACCACGCAGCCGGGCGACTGGCTGCGCGGCCTGGTGACCGAACTGGGCGCGAAGGCGACGCTGGACGACACCGGCCTGTCCGTCACCGGCGGCGGCGCGTTCCCCGGCATCGACCTCGACCTGCACGAGGTCGGCGAACTGACCCCGGTCATCGCGGCGATGCTGTGCTTCGCCGAGAGCCCGTCGAGCATCACCGGCGTCGCGCACCTGCGCGGCCACGAGACCGACCGGCTCACCGCGTTGGCCACCGAACTGTCCGGTCTGGGCGCGGGCGTCACCGAGCTTGAGGACGGCCTGGAGATCACTCCGGCTCCGATGCACGGCGGTGTTTTCCACACTTACGAGGACCACCGGCTGGTCATGGCTGCCGCGGTGCTCGGCCTGCGCGTGCCCGGTGTGCTGGTCGAGAACCCGGACACGGTCGGCAAGACGTTCCCGAAGTTCGTCGAGACCTGGACCGACGCCGTCAGCTGAGCATCCGGCGGATCTCGTCGGCGACCACCTCGGGTTCGGTGACCGGCACCAGATGGCCGGACTTCTCCGCGATCCGATGCCGTCCACGCGGCGAAACCCGTTGTGCGTGCGCGGCATTCGCCTCCGCGCGCACCGCGGCGTTCATCCCGTCTCCAGCGCGCCCGCCGGACACGATCGTCACCGGAAAGTCGCCCGGCGCGGGCGGATTCGTCCGCCAGGCCGCCAGCTCGTCGAGGAACGTCCGCGCCTGCTCGGTTTGCGTGCGCAGCACCTGCGGCGTAAAGCCTTCGCGCACCAGATCGCGCCGGACGTCTTCGGGAGCCGCCCGCAACATCGGGCGGTACAAGAACTTCAGCAACCCGGTTGCCGCGAGAACCCGGCCAGTGCGAAGAAAAGCCCGTTCGGCACCGCGGAATCGGGGCGAGAACAAGACATCCGCCGCTTCGTCGGTCGGGTCGACCAGGACCAGCCCCGCGATCTTCGCCGCGGTCCGGGACGCGGCGAGCCGCGCGATCGGTCCCCCGGCGCTGTGCCCGACGAGCACGTACGGCCCCGGGCCGAAGTGATCCAGCAGGTCCACGAGGTCGTCGGCCATCCGGTCCAGCGTCCGCCCGGACGGATCCGGCGCGCTGCGGCCGAGCCCGGACCGGTCGTAGACCACCGCCCGCGCGAACTCGCCGACCAGCGGCTGCACGAGCCCCCACGAGGACCGGCCCGCCCCGGCACCCGCCTCGAAAACCACCGTCGGACCAGTTCCAGGACCGGGCAGGACCATCGCGTACAGCCGCCGTCCGTCCTTTGTGGACACCCACTCCGGCTCGCCTTGCACGTGCGCCACCAGCGACCCCCAGTTCGAAGTTAGGGTCACCTTACTAGAGAGTCAGCCCGCCGGGCGCTCGTCCTGCTCGTCGTCGCCGAAGAGGTCGCGCAAGGTCACCGCGCGGTTGACCCGGACATGCTCGGCGGCGTACTCGCGCGCCCGCTCCACGTCGCCGGACCCGATCGCGTCCACCAGCCTGCGGTGCTCGTCGAGCAGTTCATCCCAGTGCTCGTTCTGGCTGGTCAGCCACCGCAGCTGGCCCTCGAGCGGATGCAGCATCGTGGTGAGCAGCCGGTTGCCCGCGATGGCGATGATCTCGTCGTGCAGCCTGCTGTTGACCTCAGAGATCCGCGCACCGTCACCACCCTGGGTGACCCGCGCGGACTCGGCGAGCAGCCGCTCCAGCCGCCGCATCTCCGGCTTCCCGGCCCGTTCCGCGGCACGTGCGGCGGCGAGGCTTTCCAGCGCCTCCCGGACGTCGAACAGCTCCTCGACGTCCACCCGAGCCAGCTGCCGCACCACCACCCGCCGCGGCGAAGGCACGACGACGAACCCTTCGGATTCCAGGCTGCGGATCGCCTCGCGCACCGGCACCCGCGAGACCCCGAGATCCTCGGCCAGTTCGCGCTCGACCAGCCGGTCCCCCGGCCGCAGCCGACCGGTCAGGATCCGCTCGCGCAGCTCGTCGAGCACCCGGGCGCGCGTCGCCGCGAGCGGCTGCCGATCCTCGGTGGCGCCCACCCGTCCCCCTCTCGCCGACATCGGACATCGGCGAGTTTATCGGGTAGAGGGTTGACTCAGCAGCCATCCGGAGCGATATTTGGGATCCCAAGTTTGGGATACCAAAGCTGCCGGCACGTCGACCGGAGGTCTGCAATGACGCACGCCCCGTCCACCGAAACCAGCGCGACCAGCACCGTCGAACCCGACCCCCGGCTGTGGAACGAGGACCTCGCGCCCGCCAAGGAGCGCCGCTGGAAGGTGTACGACATCTTCGCGCTCTGGATGTCGGACGTGCACAACCTCGGCAACTACACCTTCGCCGCCGGGCTGTTCGTGCTCGGGCTGTCGGCCTGGCAGGTGTTCACCGCGCTGCTGTTCGGGTTCGTGATCATCTTCTTCGGGATGAACCTGATGGGCCGGATCGGCCAGCGCACCGGCGTCCCGTTCCCGGTGGTCGCGCGGATCAGCTTCGGCACGTTCGGCGCGAACCTTCCCGCGCTGATCCGCGCGGTGATCGCGATCTTCTGGTACGGCATCCAGACCTATCTCGCGAGCGTCGCCATCACGCTGCTCGTGCTGGCCATCGATCCCGGCCTGAAACCGTTGACCGAACACAGTTTCCTCGGCCTGCACGCGCTCGGCTGGATGTGTTTCGTGGCGCTGTGGCTGGTGCAGGCGTTCGTGCTGACCCGCGGCATGGAGGCGGTGCGGAAGTTCCAGGACTGGTGCGGCCCGCTGATCTGGATCGTGATGATCGCGCTCGCGGTCTGGATCCTCGCCGCGAGCCACTGGCACATCTCGTTCACCAGCAGCCCGCGGCACCTGTCCGGCGGCGAGCAGGTGCGGCAGTGGTTCGGCGCGGCCGGGCTGATCCTGTCCACCTACGGCACGCTGATGCTCAACTTCTGCGACTTCTCCCGCAACGCCCCGGACCAGAAAACGGTGCGGCGCGGCAACTTCTGGGGCCTTCCGGTGAACTCGACGGCGTTCGCGCTGCTGTCGGTGATCGTCACCGCGGGCAGCCTGCAGGTGTTCGGCGAGGCGATCACCGACCCGGCCGAACTGCTCGCCAAGGTGCACAACACGCCGGTGCTGATCATCGGGGCGCTGACCTTCGCCATCGCCACGATGGGCGTCAACATCGTCGCGAACTTCGTCTCCCCCGCCTACGACCTGGCCAACATCTGGCCGAAGCGGATCTCGTTCACCGTCGGCGGGATGATCAGCGCCGTCGCCGCGCTGTGCGTGCTGCCGTGGAAGCTGTACTCGTCGCCGGTGGTGGTCAACTACTTCCTCGGCGGGCTCGGCGCGTTCCTCGGGCCGCTGTTCGGGATCATGATCGTCGACTACTACCTGATCCGTCGCGGCAAGGTCGACGTCGAGCAGCTGTTCGTGCGCGACGGCAAGTACCCCAAGGTGAATCCGCGCGCGATGGCCGCGTTCTTCCCGTGCGCCGTGCTGTCCGCGGTGATCGCGCTGGTGCCGTTCTTCGCGCCGGCCGCGCCGTACTCGTGGTTCCTCGGCACCGCCAGCGCCGGAGTGCTCTACTACGCCGTTTCGTACCGCCAGCGGAGGGCTTGATGCGGATCCTCGTCACCAACTGCAACACCACCGAGGCGATGACGAAGGAGATCGAGACCGGAGCGCGGGCCGCGGCCAGCCCCGGGACCGAAATCGTCGCTCTGACGCCGAAGTGGGGCCCGGAATCGGCAGAGGGCTGGCTGGACAGCTTCCTGTCCGCGGCGGCGGTGCTGGACCTGTTGCGCACCACCGAGGAATCGTTCGACGCGGTCGTCCTCGCCGGTTTCGGCGAGCACGGCCGCGAGGGCGCGCGGGAACTGCTGGACGTGCCGGTCGTCGACATCACCGAAGCCGCGGCGCATCTCGCCGGGCTGCTCGGCCGCCGGTACGGAGTGGTGACGACGCTGGACCGCACGTGCGGACTGATCGAGGACAGCCTGCATTCGGCCGGAGTGGACCGAAACTGCGTCGCGGTCGTCGGCACCGGGCTGAGCGTGCTGGAGCTGCGCGACGAGGAACGGACCGAATCAGCCCTGCTCACCGCGGGATTGCGGGCCCGCGACGCCGGCGCCGAGGTGCTCGTGCTCGGCTGCGCCGGGATGACCGGGCTGGACCGCAAGATGTCGGCGATGCTCGACGTCCCGGTGGTCGACGGCGTCGCCGCCGCGGTCCGGCTCGCGGAATCCCTGGTGGCACTGGGATTGCGCACCAGCCGGGCCGGGTCTTACGCCCGCCCGCTCGAGAAACACCGCACCTGGCCCGGCGCGTAACTGGTACGTGAGGGGAACCCTGAGGGAATCAGAGTCAATCAGGGTTCCCCTCACGTACCTTGCGCTCAGGCGCGCACCGGCACCCGGGCGCGGCCGGTCAGCGCCTTGCTCCACGGCAGCCGCCGCAGCACCTCGACGATGCCGAAGGTCAGCGCGATCGTCGCCGGGTACGCCACCAGCGTCGTCCACGGCGCGCCGTACTTGTCGCCGACGAAGACGAACAGCGGGTCCAGCAAGGCGATCGCGATCGGGTGGGTCAGGAACACCGCGAACGACCGGTTCACCGCCCAGGACACGAACCGCCCGCCGCGCTGCCTGCTCTCCGCCCAGCGCGCGCCCGCCAGGTAGATCCCGGCGATTGCCGCGACGAACCACGGGATCAGGTAAGGGCGGAAGGCGTCCGACGCCATCTCCGGCCACTCTCCGAAGCGGACGCTCACGAAGTAGCCGGTCTCCGCGATCACGAGCCCGCCCGCCATCGCCAGCAGCACCCAGCGCGAATGCGTGCGCAGCCAGGCGTGCACCGCCTCGAAGTGCAGCGCCGCCGCGGTGCCGAGCAGCATGTAGAACTGGTACACGACGAAAGTCGCGAAAAACTGGCTCACGAAGCCGTATCCCAGCACGGCGGGCGGGTAGCTCATGAAGATCGCCACCGCCACCTGGATCGTGCCGGAGACCGCCAGCACCGTCCACGGACGGCGGCGGATCAGGTCGAACAGCTTGGCCAGCAACGGGAAAAGCAGGTACACCTGCAGCGTCACCAGCATGAAATACATGTGGTACCAGGCGTTTCCGGTGAGCAGGTCCAGCCCGAGCGTGCGCAGCTGCGCGCCGACCGACCCGAAGGGCTGGTCCGAGGTGATCAGCGAATAAACCCGGTAGATGACCGTCCACACCACGTACGGCACCGCGACCAGCGGGAACCGCCTGCGCCAGAACTTCCCGGTCTGCACCGGCCGGTCGCGGTAGCCGAACACGAGCACGAACGCGGTCAGCGCGAAGAACGCTTCGCGGGTCAGGTGCAGCGGCGTCTGGATCGCGTCGGCGACGACGTCCTGCTGGAACGTGGTGGAGCCGATCACGTGGATGAGGATGACCAAGGCGAACGTGACGACGCGGTACAAATCGAGCTGCCGCAGGTGCGTCGGCCTGGCGGGCGCCGGCTCGTCCGCACGGACGAGCGGGATCTCGGTAGTGGTCATCGTTCGGCCGTGCTCCCGGGGTCGTTGGCGCTCATGGTGCCAGGCTCTCGTGCGCAGCTGTGAGCCACCCATGATCTTCCTGAGACTCGCCTGATGCCGCGCGGGACGGGTGTCGGGTCAGCCACACCCGTACGGGTGAACCCGGCGCCGCCGCGCGGCACCGGACCACTCGCCCCGCCTGGAACAGGCCGTTCGTCGGGCGTTTCCGGACACTTCACCACAAATCGCCCCGGCCTGGAAATTGGTCTAGTCCACAGTATTGACTCCGGCTGTGCCCTGGTTCACATTCGAACACGGGCCGGCCCCAGCTCCTGCAGTGATCACCCGTCGTCCGACGCTTGCCGCGCATTCCCGTGCGGCAGGCGGACTTCGCTTGTGCGAGGGAGAAACGCTTATGCCCCACCGGACCTTGAGACCGCTGGCCGTGGCCTGCGCCGCCGTGGCCGCCGTGGTCGTGGCCGGTCTCACCATCCTGGCCCGGCCCGCCCCGGCCACCGCGACGCCCGCGCCCTCCTCGGGAGGGATGCGCATCGCCTACTTCGACCAATGGAGCATCTACCAGAACGCCTACTACCTCAAGAACGTCGACAAGATCGCCGACAACATCGACTACCTGCTCTACGACTTCGAGAACATCGACCCGACCAACCTCACCTGCTTCGAGACGACCAAGGCGACGACCCCCGACCCCGGCGGCGAGGACGACCCGAACGCGGGCGACGGCGCGGGCGACCAGTTCGCCGACTACCAGAAGTCGTTCGGCTCGGACATCAGCGTCGACGGTTCCGCCGACACCTACAACATGCCGATCGTCGGCAACTTCCACCAGCTGCAGGAACTCAAGGCACGGCACCCGAACCTGAAGGTGCTGCTGTCGCTCGGCGGCTGGACGTATTCGAAGTACTTCTCCGACGCCGCCGCCACGGACGCCTCGCGCAAGAAGTTCGTGAGCTCCTGCATCGACATGTTCATCAAGGGCAACATCCCGAACGCGGGCGGCTTCGGCGGCCCCGGCACCGCCGCGAACATCTTCGACGGGTTCGACATCGACTGGGAGTACCCGGCGCACCCCGGCGGCCACACGGGCAACCACTACAGCCCGAACGACACCCAGAACTTCACCTCGCTGCTCGCCGAGTTCCGCGGCCAGCTGGACGCGCTGGGCAAGCATTACGCGCTCTCGGCCGCCCTGCCCGGCGGTCAGGACAAGATCGCGAAGATCCAGACCGACAAGATCCACCAGTACATGGACTTCGCGGACCCGATGACCTACGACATGCACGGCGCGTGGGACAAGACCGGTCCGACGAACTTCCAGGACCCGCTCTACCCCTCGCCGAACGACCCGTCCACGCCCATCCCGCCGGGCACCGAGAAATACACCATCGATCAGGTGATGAAGGCTTACACGCAAGGCGATCCGGCGTACGGCATCCCCGGCGGGTTCCCGGCGTCGAAGCTGACCTTGGGCATTCCCTTCTACTATCGGGGCTGGACCGGCGTGCCCGCGGGCTCGAACCACGGGCTGTACCAAACCGCGACCGGCCCGTCCGCTCCGCATCCGTTGAGCGGCAACGTGCCCGGCGTGGCGATGTACAAGGAACTCTCCGGCGTGGTCGACAATCCGTCGACGACGTTCTGGGACCCGACAACGCAATCCGCGTGGTTCTACGACGGGACGAGCTTCTACGGCGGTTCGTCGAAACAGTCGATCAAGGCGCGCACCGATTACATCCATTGCAACGGCCTCGGCGGCGCGATGATGTTCTCGCTGTACGACCTCGACCCTGATTCGACGCTGTTCCACGCCGTCGTGGACGGGCTCGCCGCGCCGACGGAGGGCTGTTCCGGCCCGCCGCCGACCACCCCGACGACGCCTACCACGCCGACCACACCCACGACACCGACTACGCCGACAACCCCGACCACGCCCACGACACCGACCACTCCGACGACTCCGCCGGGCGGCCAGTGCACGGCGGCGGCCTGGGACTCCGGCAAGGTCTACAACGGCGGCGCGGTCGTGTCGTACAACAACCACACCTGGACGGCGAAGTGGTGGACGCAGGGCGAGCAGCCCGGCAGCGCCGACGTCTGGACGGACAACGGAGCCTGCGCCGGCGGCGGCGGTCCCACGACCGCGTGCCCGGCGGCGTGGAACACCTCCCAGTCCTACAACGCGGGCGCGGTGGTGTCCTTCAACGGCCACCGCTGGTCCGCCAAGTGGTGGACGCGAGGCGAACAGCCCGGCAGCGCAGCGGTCTGGGCTGACAACGGCGCCTGCTGACCCCGCAGCAGGCGCGTGAATAACGGCGGCGGCACCGGATTCCCTACCCCGAAGGGCTGCGCAGCGCCACGAGCTGGCTGGCGAACGCGCTCATCGCCTCGGGACTTCCGTTCACTTCTGTCGCGGCCACGTGACCCTCCTCGGTTCGGTGTCTTCCT
>NZ_JBSFNS010000138.1:0-18690 GCF_053587275.1 Amycolatopsis sp. NPDC003676 | reverse complement strand
TCGAGGCACCCAGCCCCTCCCCCGCACCCCGATATGAAGCGTCCCTGCGGTCTGGGGGTGCTTGTCAAGGCATCTTTCCCGCCTTGACAAGCACCCCCAGACCGTCAGCACAATCAAGCTTCGGGGTGCCCCACGCAACCACCGCCTGCAATGTCGCCGCCAGGCGACGAGCAACTCACCCCCGCCGCCGAGACGGAATAGCCGTCAACGCGGTAAACAGCACAGCAGCCAGTTGCACCAACAGCAACAACCCCCGCTCAGTCCCCGGAAACATCACCGACACCTCCGAAGACTGAGCAGGCACAGACACCGCAACCTGATGCCCCCAAGCAGGCACAATGGGCACAGCCTTCCCATTGACACTGGCCTGCCACCCAGCCTCCTGCTCAGCCGCCAGCACGAGCAACCGCCCAGTAGGCCCCTCGGAAGCCCGAACCCGAACATCCGGCAACCGCGCAGCCACCGGCGAAATCCCAGGATTAGTCCCCGGCGCACCCCCACCGGTGACCGCCTGCTTAGCCAACTCCGGCGAAATCAACGCCACCTCGCCAGCCTTAGGCAACAACCGCAGTACCGGCCGCCCATCCGCCATAGGCGCAGCCACCGCAGCAAAATCGCTAACCGCAGCCGCAAAAGCCCGCGCATCCGTCCCGCTCGGCAACACCACGTACTGCACCCCAGAAGCCGCAGCCGCCGCAAACACCCGCTTCAGCGCCGCGACATCCCCCTGCCCCAGCCCACGCCGCCACTCAGCCAACCGCTCCGGCGACCCCTTGACCGGCGCAAGCTCGTCATCGCCAAAGAGCGCCAGCCGTCCACCGGTCTGCCGAACCTGCCCAGAAGAAACGTCCAGCACACCCCGCCCAGTAGCCGCGACATCGGCAGCCACCTCAGGCGCCAGCTGCGGCCGCGCCGCCGCCGTCAACGGCCCCTCACCCCCAGTCGCGACCGCCCCCACGGCCAACGCAGCGACCACCACGACCCCAGCCACCGCCAACACCTTCGGCAGCCAAACAGCAGGCATCGCCGGCCCACCACGCTGCCAAGTAGCCAGCACCGCCCACAACAAACCCGCCCCGACAACGAGCAACGGCACCCCGGCATACCCCGACGCAGGCGTCCCGCCCTGCATCGGCGTCAACTGCACCTGCCGAACCAACACCACGCCGACCAGCCCGAGCACCGCAAGCGCCAGCCCGCCGACAACCTGCTTCCGCGGCCGAACCACCAACGCAACCAGCGTCGCCGCCAACACGACAACGCCGATCGGCCACGCCCCCGGCCCACCAGGCGTAAGCCCGGCAAGATCCGTAGCCGACGCAGGAGCAGCCGGACCGCCAAGCCCCTGCAGCAACAGTTCCGGATGCCGCAGCAACACCGTCGGCCACGGCAGCAGCAGAACGAGCGGCAACAACACCACGATCCCGACCGACGCCACCCGCCGAGCCAGCCCGGACGGCGCGGGCAGCACCACAAACCCGACCAGCAGCCCCACCAGCGCGAGCCCATGCGCGAGCGGCGAAAACGCCCCGAGCAACGCGACACCGAACGCCGACAGCGCCGAGACGTGCAACCACCGCGTACCCGGCCGAGTCAGCAGCCGAACGATCCCCGCGACCACAAGCGGCAACACGAGATGCACCACAACCACATCGAGCCGCCCCTGCGCGACCGACGCGGTAGCGGCAGGCAGCAACGCGTACGTCGCGGCAACAGCAGCGCGAACCCAACGGCGCACCGCGAGCTTGCGAGTCGCGACGTAAGCGCTGAGGGCGGCAAGCGGGATGTCACCGATGAGCAGGATGGCCACCAGCGCGGCCGGACCGCCGATCGGAGCGAAGATCGCGCCGATTGTCCCGAGCACCGGCAGCGTCGCGGGAGCGGGCGCACCGGTGCCGCCAGCGATCGAGTGCCACGGCGACAGGTACGTCGACCAGATCTCGCCGAGCCCGCCGACCGGCAGCAGCTGCCCGCCCCACAGGTCGAGCCCGAGCCGTCCGCGATTGAGCACCAAAGCCAACGCGGTGAGCAGAACGACCAGCACCACCGGCGGAGCGAAGACGGTCGCGGCGAGCACGCGCCGCCGGTTGACCTCCACGAACACCAGATCCGGTTCCGGCGCGGCCGGTTCCGGACGAGGCGAAGGCGACGGATGGGCCGCGGTCTCCTCGACCGCTTCAGTGTCCTCTTCGGACACCGGCGATTCCGGCAGCGTGACCGCGACAACCGTGCCCGGCCGACGCAGCCCGCGGCCCCGGGTGCTCAGGCCGCGCAGCGCGCCAGCAGGCAACGCGTCCGGACCGACCGGACGCGCGCCGGACGCGGCGAGCGCCTCGGGCGGAATCCACGCGGACTCCTGCTCGACGCTCTCCGGAACCGTCCCGAGGGCGACATCACTCTGTACCCCGCGCCGGACAAGTCCAACCACCCCGGCGCTGATTGCGTTGCGCAGCCGCGTGATCCGGCTCGTGAAGAGCCCGCGGACCGTCCCCGGCCGAGGCTGGTCGCGCCGCTGCGCACGGGCCGCACGGAGATTTCCCTTGCCCCCGCACAGGTATCCGAGCGCGGCCAGTTCCGCGCCGGCTTCGGTGGTGCGCCGCAGCACGAAGAACACGAACGCGCGCAGCACCAGCATGATCGGCAGCCGGACGAGCCCGAACCAGAACGACGGGGTCGAGCAGTTGACCAGAAAGACGCGCAGACCGTGCGCACGGTTGAGTGCGGCGAGCGGACGGCCGGCGGCGTCCGGGGTGCGTTGCCCGGTGGACAGCGCGCGAGCGTGCCGGACGCGCGCCGAGGGCACCGAGAGCACGAGCGAACCGGCCGCGTTGGCGCGCCAGCCGAAGTCGAGATCCTCGCGCAGCAACGGGAAGTCCTCGTCGTAGCCGTCGAGGGCGTCCCAGAGTTCCCGCTGCACCAACGATCCGGCACTCGGGACGGCGAGGACCTCGGTGGGTTCGCCGTCCGGCGCGGCCATCTGCTGCCGGTGCCCGGAGGCGTCGGTGGACAGCCCGGCCTCGACGATCAGCCGCGGATCGGTCCAGTCGGTGCCGAGCGGGCCGAGCACCTTCGCGGACGGGTTTTCCTCCGCGGCGCGGACGAGCTGGTCGAGACAGTCGGGTTCGGGAGCGCAGTCGTCGTGCAGCACCCACAGCCACGTTCCCGGGTCGCCCCACCGTTCCACCGCGTGCGCGACGGCCGCGGCGACCGCTTCCGCGAACCCGGTTTCACTCGTCAGAGTGACAACTCCGGACAGCACGGGTTCCTCGGCGGCCGCGCCCGGCTGCGCTGCGTCGGCGAGCAGTTTCGGGGTACGGTCGGTTGATCCGGTGTCCACGGCGAGCACGTGCCGCGGACGGACTGTGCTGCGCCGCAACGCGGAAAGCGCCAGCGGCAGCCATTCTTCGCCGTCGTGACAGACCACAATGGCCAGAACGGGCAACGTCCGCACAGCGGGCGGAACGACGGTGCGAGGCAAGAACGGCTCCTGCTCGGACGGGACGATAGGTGCGGTCACCCTACGGCCTGCGCCGAAGCCCGGGCACCGGCCCACGCCGCACGTCCGGCGGATCCCACCGCGTGGACCAACCACCGTCGACGGGACGAGCACACAAGAAATTCAGCGCGGACCGAACCCGCACTCAAGTGAAGACCCGCCGCGCCCGTTCCAGGCGAGAGATCCGCGGCACACCGGGGATCTCGGGAGCGGAAGACGAAGATCACAAAGAGAACCACGGCACAGCACCGGAATTTCCGGCCGCCGCGACGGCAATTCTGCCCGCACGCCCGTCGCGGGAAAGGCCGCGCGAATCCGTCGAATGTGCCCGGCGACACCCGGGCGGGGGCTCCCCTCCCCGCCGCGTCGCACCGGCCGCACCACTGGCTCGCCGCCACGACGGCGGCGGGGCGCACCCCCGGTCCGCGTGGACCGGGGGAACCGAAACCCGTTTAGACAGCCCGTTTCTTCAGCTTGCGACGTTCCCGTTCGGACAGTCCGCCCCAGATGCCGAAGCGCTCGTCGTGCGCCAGCGCATACTCGAGACAGTCGTCCTTGACCTCGCAGCCAAGGCAAATCCGCTTGGCCTCGCGGGTCGAGCCGCCCTTCTCGGGGAAGAACGCCTCCGGGTCGGTCTGCGCGCACAGGGCGCGCTCCTGCCAGTCCTGCTCCTCGGGGACGTCGAAAAGGTCGGTCAGATCCCCGAGCTGCTGCTCCGGGTTCTCTCCCCAACCCACGACGTGCCCCCATTCCCTGTTGTCCGCTTCCAACCGCACGTCCGCCTCCTCGCTCCTACGCACTCCCCAGGCTGGCGGTGGTGAAACGACACCCGCTGCCCCCTCCGACAGCGAATGACATCACTGTGATTACACCTGTGTAGGTCGGCCAGGTCAAGCCGAGTAGCGAGTTCGGGGGATCTCTGTGCCCGGGTGCGCAAGGGGACACGCCGAAGACTTCACACCGGGCATACGGAAGACTGGTGGGGTGCAGAGATCAGCAGTGCGTCCGAGCCCGATCTTCCTCGGCATCCTCGCCGTCGCCGTCGCCGGTGGTTTCCTGGCTGCATACGGTGATTCCACGACTCTTCTCGGTTCCCGCGACCCGATGTTCATCGCGGGCGTCGTGCTCCTCGTCGCGGGCGGCTGGATGACGTCGCTGACGCTCCACGAGTTCGGGCACGCCTTCGTCGCCTTCCGCGGCGGTGATCACGAGATCGCTCACAAGGGGTACCTCTCGCTGGACGTCCGGCGCTACGCCGACCCCGTCCTGTCCTTCGTGCTGCCGCTGATCTTCTTGCTGATCGGCGGCATCCCGCTGCCCGGCGGCGCGGTGTGGATCAACCGCGGCGCGCTGCGCAACCGCGCGACCGCGTCGTGGACCTCGCTGGCCGGCCCGCTCAGCAACCTCGCCTGCGGAGCCGCGCTGTGCCTGGCGACGATGCTGATCCCGATGGCGGCGGGCCTCTTCTACGCGATGTCGTACCTCGCGCTGCTGCAGATGATGACGTTCCTGATCAACATCCTGCCGGTGCCGGGGCTCGACGGCTGGGGCGCGCTCGAGCCGTACCTCTCGCCGCAGGCGCGGGCGTTCGGCGCGCGGGTGCGGCCGTGGGCTCCGCTGGTGCTGTTCGCGCTGTTCTTCCTTTTCCGGCCGGTGTCGGATCTGCTCTGGACGATCGCCGGGCACATCTACGCGCCGCTCGGCGGCAACGCGTCCGCGGCCTTCATCGGGCAGAGCGCGTTCCTGTTCTGGCGGTAAGGGCTCAGGCCCACTGCCGGTGGGCCATGAGCCACGCGTGCGCGCGCTTCCAGACCTTTTTCAGTCCGGAGCGCTCGCCGAGGTAGTCGCCCGCCGCGCCGACCACCGGCAGCATCCCGAGTGCCCGGTGGATCCACCGGCCGCGCGGGCGCTTCTCGAGTTCGCCGGTGATCCCCCACAGCGACTTGCCGAGGTGCCAGAGCGTGCTGGCGACGGCTTTCGCGGTCACCTTGCCGTGTTTGCGATGGGATTCGTCGAGTTCCTCGGTGAGCCGCGCGGTCTCACTGTCCTCTGCGGACTGAGCGGACTTGTCGTGGCTGGCTCCCGCCGCGAGGTCGGCGTCGATGTCGCGTTCGAACAGCACCGAGGCGATCAGCCGGACGCGGCTGCCGACGTCGGTCACGCCGTACTCTCCCGCGATCGCGCACAGCACCAGCCCCTGCGACGCCGCGCCGAGGGTGTCCTGCACCGGCAGCCGGTCGGCGAGCGCGCCGCCGAGACCGGGGATCGACGTCAGCAATGAGGTGAGCCGTCCGACGCGGTTGACCCACCAGCTCGCGCGCTGGTCGATGTCCATCGCCGCCCACCCCGCGGTGCCGGGCAGCTTCACCGTCGTCAGCGCGCGGAGCATTTTCTTCTTGAGCCCGGCGTCGGCGAATTCACCCTCGCCGCGGCGGGCGCGCGCCTGCATTCCAAACGGGTCGGCCTCGCGCAACGCGTCGATCACCGGAGCGCAAGCGCGCACGAACGGGCGCAGAATCGCGACGACCTGGCGGTCCGAAATGGCCTCAGACACGGGCACCTCCCTTCGCCGCGGCCCGGCCCAGCCCGCCGCCGAGGACCAGTGCGGCGGGCAGCGCGCTCGCGCCGAGCAAAAGCAGCGCGCGCCAGTCCTGGACGAGCACCACGTCGCCGCCCGGACCGAACAGGCCGACCCCGAACACCACGAGTACCCACACCAGCAGCGGCACGAACGACAGCCCGGGCCGGACGAGTTTCCCCGCGGTCAGCACGAGCCACGGCGTGGTGACCGCTCCGACGAGCGCGGTGACCGGCATCGGCACCTCGCCGAGCGGACCGAGGCGCAGCGGGAGGAAGAACAGTTCGAGCAGCGCCAGCACGACCGCGTCGAACGCCAGCAGCACCAGCATCAGCCACTGGTCGCGCGTGAGCGGGGCGGGCGGAGCGGGCACCGTCACCACCCGCCGAACAGATCGGTCTCGGCGCCGCGGGAGTCACCGTGGGCGAGCACGAAGTATTCGGCGGACGGGATCGGCTGCGCGATGCTGTTGGTGAGCGCGAAGTGCGCGACCGGACCGTCGACCACAGTCAGCTGGGTTTCGTGCGCGCGCAGTGCCGCCAGCTTCGCCTGCCGGTGCGCGGAGATGTCGACCACGGTGGTGATCTTGCCGTCCGGAGTGGACGGAAGCTCGCCGTCGGCGGCCACCCGGAACGGTGATGTCCCGTCGGCGCGCAGTTCGGCCAGGCCGACGGTGAGCGCGGCCTCGGACTGGACCACGTGGAAGACCCGCTCGACCGACGGGGCGTCCGGAGCCGCTGCCATGGTGATCTCGTGCGCGCGGATGTGGTCGGGATGGCCGTAGCCGCCGAAGGAGTCATAGGTGACGACCACCTGCGGGGCGAAGTCGTCGATGAGTTCGCGCAGCTGAGTGGTCTGCTCCACCGCCGAACCGCCGGTGAACGCCCGCGGATGCTCGGCGGCGGGCGTGCCCGCCATGCCCGAATCGCGCCACCGGCCGATGCCGCCGAGGTACTCGTGCCGGGCGAGGCCGAGTGCGGCAGCCGCGGCGGCCATCTCCCCGGACCGGTATCCGCCGAGCTGGTCGGCCTCCGCCGCGACGAGCCGCGCGAGCCGCGGCGGGACGATTTCACCCTCTTCGCCGAGCGTGCAGGTCACGACGCACACCTCGACGCCCTCGGCCGCATAACGCGCGATGACCCCGCCGGTGGCGATGCTTTCGTCGTCCGGGTGCGCGTGGACCAGCAGCAGCTTCCGCTTCACGCCCTCAGGTTAGTGACCGTCGCGTCCGCACCCGGGAGGCCGACCCCCGGCGCGGCGTTCCGGAATGGAATCCGCGGTGTGCACGGGAAAATGCATCGGCATCCCACTAAGCCGGATCAGCGTCCCGGACCGTGGGCGTTCCCTTCCGCGGAACGTTCCGCGGTTCGGAATGCGCGGGCAAGGACGCAAGATGCTCGGAACACCCACCGAGTACCGGTCGCCGTTCGGGCAGTCCTGCCCGGGCCCGGCGGCGGGCGCATTGTTTCGCTTCACGAGATCGGACCAATTTCTTGTCACTTCGGGTTCGTCGCGGCCGTGTGACTGCTCCATTAGCTGGGGTACCGCACACGGAACGGGGCGGTTATTGTCCGCCGGGCCGGTTGGCCCGCTGGACCGAACTGCCACCCGAACCGGTCGCTGATTTCCGTGATCAACTACTGACCGTAGTCGATCAAGTGCGGAAACCACGGTGCAACCAGGGGGCACGAGATATCTGTTCCGCAACGATCTCACTGAGAGTGTCCGGATCGATAGGTTTGCCGTCTGTCCAATGCCTAAGTTTCACGGCTACGGTGAGCAACGCGATACCGATCGGTGCTTGCGCGTCAGGAAGAACCGCCTCGCAAACCCGCGACGGCGTCGAGCAAGGAGAATGAATGTTAGTGACGACTAGGTCGCGCGCCGCCAAACTCGGCGCGTTCGTCGCGGGCGCGGCCCTTCTGCTCTCCGCGTGCGGTGGTGGCGGAGGCGGCAACAGCGCGGTTCAGACCGGGCAGGCATTCGCCGACTGCGACAAGAACCCGAATTCCTGCAACTCGGCGCAGGCCGATCAGCTGCAGCAGGGCGGCGACGTCACCTTCGCGATCGAGAAGAACGTGCCGAACTGGAACGTGACCTCGGCCGAGGGCAACGTCTTCGAAACCGGCATGGTCACCAAGGGCATCCTGCCCTACACCTTCTACGCGACGCCTGACCTCAAGCCGGTCCTGAACAAAGACTTCGTCGAGTCCGCCGATCTGAAGGACCCGAAGACGATCGTCTACAAGATCAACCCGAAGGCGGTCTGGTCGGACGGCACGCCGCTGTCGGCGGACGACTTCATTTACAACTGGAAGGTGCAGAACGGCAAGGACTGCCCGGACTGCTCCCCGGCCGACACTTCCGGCTACGACCAGGTCACCTCGGTCGTCGGCTCGGACGGCGGCAAGACGGTGACCGCGACCCTCGCGAAGCCGTTCACCGACTGGAAGAAGCTCTGGGGCTCGGCGGGCGCGATGTACCCGGCGCACCTGGCCAAGCAGCACGGCGACACCAACACCCCGGCCGGCCTCGCGTCGTCCTACAAGTGGTTCGGCACGACCCTCCCGACCTGGTCGGGCGGCCCGTGGAAGATCTCGAAGTTCGTCAACAACCAGTCGATCACCGAGGTCCCGAACGAGAAGTACTGGGGCGAGAAGCCGAAGCTGAACAGCGTCATCTTCCGCATCATCACCGACGCGACGCAGGAGCCGACCGCACTGCAGAACAACGAAGTGCAGGTCATCTACCCGCAGCCGCAGGTCGACCTGATCAACCAGGTCAAGAACATGCCGAACATCTCCTCCTACATCGGCCTCGGCCTGACCTGGGAGCACTTCGACTTCAACCTGAAGAGCCCGGCGCTCGGCGACAAGACGCTGCGCCAGGCCCTCTACACCGCGATCAACCGCAAGGACATGATCGCCAAGACCGTCGGCCAGTTCACCAACAAGGTCGAGCCGCTGAACAACCACAACTTCATGCCCCAGCAGGAGGGCTACAAGGACGTGGTGAGCTCGACCGGTCAGGGTTCCGGTGACGTCGAGAAGGCCAAGAAGATGCTGACCGACGCCGGCTACAAGCTGAACAACAACCAGCTGTCGGACCCGAGCGGCAAGGCGATCCCCGAGCTGCGCATCCGCTACACCGTCGGCAACCAGATCCGCCAGAACGAGTGCGAGCTGTTCGCGCAGACCGCGGCTCAGCTGGGCGTCAAGGTGAAGGTCCAGTCCACCGACGACCTCGGCCAGACCACCACCAGCGGCGACTACGACGTCATCGTGTTCGCGTGGGTCTCCTCGCCGTTCGCGATCGGCGGCGCGAAGCAGCTGTGGGGCACCGGACAGGGCAGCAACTACGGCAAGTACACCAGCAAGCAGGTCGACGACCTGATGGACCAGGCCAGCGCCGAGCCCGACCAGACCAAGGCGGCGGACCTGCTCAACCAGGCCGACCAGATCATGACCAACGACGCGTACGTGCTTCCGCTGTACCAGAAGCCGACCTTCATCGCGTCCTCGGACAAGATCGCGAACATCCGCAACAACTCGACGCTCGACGCTCCGGTGTACAACATGTCGGAGTGGGGCATCCGGAAGTGATCAACGACCGGTAGATTCCCGCGGGACACCCGGTGAAGGGCCGGCCGAAGCTGCCGGCCCTTCACCGTATCCGCGAACGAATGCCCTTTTAGTTCCCGAACACCACGATTGCCCCGTTACGTCGCCAAGGCCCTGCCACCACGAGCGGCGGGCGCCGGCAGAACACCGTCCAGAGCAGGAAGACCTCCATGCTTGCCTTCGCACTGCGCCGGCTTTTCGTCTCGGTGCCGATCCTCATCGTGTCGACGTTCGTCGTCTTCGTGATGGTGTCGCTTTCGGCCAACCCGTTGACCCCGCTGATCGCGAGAAACCCGCCGCCGCCCCCTCGCACCATCGAGCTCGAACGCATCCGGCTGCATCTCGACCAGCCGATTCTCGAGCGGTACTGGCACTGGATCACCGGCATCCTCCACGGTGATTTCGGCCCCTCGGTCCAGTCCACCATGAACATCGGCAGCGAGGTGTTCGGCCGCTTCGGCGTGACGCTGCGGCTGATCGTGCTCGCCATGGTGGTGGCGCTGATCCTCGCCGTGCTGATCGGCGTGATCAGCGCGTCGCGGCAGTATTCGAAGTTCGACTACACCGCGACCTTCTTCGGCTTCCTCTTCCTGTCGATGCCGTCGTTCTGGTTCGCGCTGGTGCTGAAGCAGGTCGGGATCTCGATCAACACGACGGTCGGCGACCAGGTCTTCTACACCATCGGCTCTTCTTCGGTGGTCGCCGCGGGCGGGTTCTGGACCCAGTTCGGCGACGTCCTCGGCCACCTGATCCTGCCGACGATCTCGCTCGCGCTGACCAGCTACGCGGCCTGGAGCCGGTACCAGCGCGCTTCGATGCTCGAGGTGCTCAACAGCGATTACGTCCGTCTCGCGAGGGCCAAGGGCCTGCCGCGCTGGACGGTGACGCGCAAGCACGCGCTGCGCAACGCGCTGATCCCGCTGACCACGGTGACCGCACTCGACATCGGCTCGATCCTCGGCGGCGCCGTGGTGACCGAGACCGTGTTCCAATGGCAGGGCGCGGGCGCTTTCCTGCTGGACGCGATCAAGCGAAGCGACGTGTACGCGGTGGAGGCCTGGCTTCTCATCGCGGCCACGTTCATCATCCTGCTCAACTTGGTCGCCGATCTGCTCTACGGCCTGCTCGACCCGAGGATCCGCTATGCCTGACGACGCATTCGAAACCCCGCCCACCACGCTGGGCAGCTCTCGGTTCGCTCCGGCCGACCCGCAGACCCCGCAGGGCGCGCCGGAACGCGAGTTCACGGTCAAGGAACGCAGCCAGGCGCAGCTGGTCTTCCGGCGCTTCCTGCAGCACCGGCTCGCGATGATCAGCCTCGTCGTGTTCGTGCTGATCATCCTGTTCGCCTACGTGGGCGCGGCGATCTGGAAGTACGACGCGGGCGCCATCACCGACCAGAACTCGGCCCCGCCCTCGGGCGACCACCCGTTCGGCACCGACGCGGTCGGCCACGACACCCTCGCGCAGGTGATGCGCGGGACGCAGATCTCGCTGCAGATCTCGATCCTCGTCGCGATCTTCGCGACCGTCGTGGGCACCGTGTGGGGCTCGGTCGCCGGGTATTACCGCGGCTGGCTCGACACGGTCCTGATGCGCATCGCCGACCTCGTGCTCACCCTCCCGCTGCTCGCGGTCGCCGCGGTGCTCGGCCACCAGTCCGGCGGCACGTGGTGGCTGATCGCAGTCGTCATCGGCGGCCTTTACTGGGCGTACGTGTCCCGGGTGGCCCGCGGCGTCGTGCTTTCCTTGCGCGAGAAGGAGTTCGTCGAGGCGTCGAAGGCGCTCGGCGCGAGCGACAGCCGGATCATCTTCCGGCACCTGGTGCCCAACGCGCTCGGCGCGATCATCGTCAACCTGACGATCCTCGTGTCGATCGCCATCCTGCTCGAGACGGCGCTGTCGTTCCTCGGCTTCGGCGTGCAGCCGCCGGACACCTCGCTCGGCCTCCTGGTGAGCAGCGCGCAGACCGCGATCGACACGCGGCCGTGGCTGTTCTACTTCCCGGGCATTTTCATCATCCTGATCGCACTGACGATCAACTTCATCGGGGACGGCCTGCGGGACGCGTTCGACCCCCAGCAGACGAAGGTGCGCGCATGACCCAGAACGTCTCCGACGGACGCGGCGGCGATCCCGTCCTCGTCGTTGAGGACCTGACCGTGCAGTTCCCGACCAGCGAGGGCGTGGTCAGCGCCGTGCGCGGCGTGAACTACCAGCTTCGCCGCGGCGAAGTGCTCGGCATCGTCGGCGAATCCGGCTCCGGAAAATCGGTGACCTCGCTCGCGGTGATGGGCCTGCTGCCGAAGACCGCGAAGGTGTCCGGCTCGATCCGGTTCGGCGGGAAAGACCTGCTGAAGTGCAGCGAGAAGGAACTGAACAAGGTCCGCGGCAAGGGCGTCGCGATGGTCTTCCAGGACCCGATGACGTCGCTGAACCCGGTGTACACCGTGGGCGACCAGATCGCCGAGGCGATCACCGCGCACCACGACGTGCGCAAGGACGTCGCGAAGAAGCAGGCCATCGAACTGCTCGACCTGGTCCGCATCCCGAACCCGAAACAGCGCGCGGACGAGTACCCGCACCAGCTGTCCGGCGGCATGCGCCAGCGCGTCGTGATCGCGATCGCGATGGCCAACAACCCGGACGTGATCATCGCGGACGAGCCGACCACCGCGCTCGACGTGACGGTGCAGGCGCAGATCCTCGAGGCGCTGCAGGCCGCGCAGAAGGAAACCGGCGCGGCGATGGTGCTGATCACGCACGACCTCGGCGTGATCGCCGGCCAGGCGGACCGGGTGCACGTGATGTACGCGGGCAAGGTCGTCGAGTCCGGCACAGTCGACGACATCTTCTACAACCCGCGGATGCCGTACACGCTGGGCCTGCTCGGCAGCCTGCCGCGGCTGGACGTGAAGACCGAACGGCTCACGCCGATCACCGGTTCGCCGCCCGCCACGCAGAACATGCCGCCGGGCTGCCCGTTCAGCCCGCGCTGCCCGCTGTCCCAGCCGATCTGCGACGAGGAGGAACCCGAACTCGTCGCGGGTCCGAACGGCCAGCACGCGGCCTGTCACTTCACCGAGCAGGTCGTCGGGAAGGACCCGGCCGAGCTGTTCAGCGCCACCTCGGCCGACGCGGCAGCCGTCCCGGTCGCCGTGGACGCCGCCGCGACCGACACGGAGACGAACCGATGAGCGAGGCCACGACGGCGCGGGAGCCCGTCCTCTCCGCGCAGAACCTGGTGAAGCACTTCCCGATCCGCGGCGGCGGCCTGATCCGCCGCGTCTCGGGCGCGGTGCAGGCGGTGTCGGACGTGTCGTTCGACATCTACCCGCACGAAACGCTCGCGCTGGTCGGCGAATCCGGCTGCGGCAAGTCGACCACGGCCCGGATCGCGCTGGCGCTGCAGCCGCTCACCGGCGGCAAGGTGACCTACGAGGGCAAAGACCTCGCGACGATGAGCAAGCGCGAACTGCAGCGGCTGCGGCGCAGCATGCAGATCGTGTTCCAGGACCCGTACGCCTCGGTCGACCCGCGGCTGCCGGTGAACGAGATCATCGCCGAACCGCTGCGCATCCACGGGCTGTACGAGAACGGCGGCAAGCAACAGGTCCGCGACCTGATGAAGACCGTCGGCCTGCGGCCCGAGCACGGCAACCGGTTCCCGCACGAGTTCTCCGGCGGCCAGCGCCAGCGCATCGGCATCGCCCGCGCGCTCGCGCTGAAGCCGAAGGTGCTGGTGCTGGACGAGCCGGTGTCCGCGCTGGACGTCTCGATCCAGGCCGGCGTGCTCAACCTGCTGAAGGACCTGCAGGCGGAGCTCGGGCTGTCGTACCTGTTCGTCTCGCACGACCTTTCGGTGGTGCGGCACGTGGCGGACCGGATCGCGGTGATGTACCTCGGCAAGATCGTGGAGACCGCGCCGTCGGAGGAGCTGTTCGAGACTCCGGCGCATCCGTACACCCAGGCGCTGATCTCGGCGATCCCGGTGCCGGACCCGCGCAAAGAGCGGACCCGGCAGCGGATCGTCATCACCGGTGACGTGCCCAGCCCGGCCAACCCGCCTTCGGGCTGCCGGTTCCGGACTCGGTGCCCGAAGTTCGCCAACCAGCTGGACGACGCCGGGCGCGAGAAGTGCAAGACGGAGGAGCCCGCTTTGGTGGACCGGGGGCACGCGCACCCGGTGGCGTGCCACTTCGCGGAAAGCTTGCAGCTGATCTGACGCACCAACGAGAAAGGGCCTCGCACTTCACCGTGCGAGGCCCTTTTTCGCAGGTCCGACCGGTTCAGCGAGGCTTGCGCCCCAAACGGGGTTTCTCAGTGGTGCGGTGTGGTGGCGGGATCGTTGCAGCGGTGCACCGCCTGGCGAGACGGGCTTGCGTGGCTCGGTTCCCGCGAAAGGTACGTGAGGGGAACCCTGAGGGAATCTGATTCCCTCAGGGTTCCCCTCACGTACCTCGGCATCGCGGGCATCGCGCGCCAGGCCCGTCGGCCCGGGGCGAGAACCCCGCGCGCTACCGAGAAAACCCCAATGTGGCGTTGGGTGCGTCAGACGCACCGAACGCCACATTGGGTGCGTCGGATGCACCCAATGCCACATTGGGGCTGGATCAGGTGGCGCCGCGAGTCCAGTTCACCGCGGAGCCGAACGGGCCTTGCATCGGCGGACCCGGCGTCAGGCCGGAGATTCCCTTGCCCACAGCCAAAGTCGCGGCTTCCTGGAACAGCGGGATCGCGACGTTCTGGGCCCACAGCTGCGATTCCAGCGTCTTGAGCGAATCGGTGACTGTCGCCGATCCGGTCAGTGCTGAGTCGATCGTCGCTTGCAAGCCCTGGTCGCACAGTCCGGCGGGATTGGCTGGCACCACGGGTTTGGTCTTGTCTGCGGGAGGCAGCTCGGGCGCGCAGCCGTAGTTGGACGCCAGCACTGTCGCCGGGTCGCCGCCCACCGGCTGGCCCACGACGGCGATGTCGACGCCCACGGTGCTGTTCGAATCCGGGCTCGCCTGCTGTTTTCCGTTCACCACCGGCATTGCCAGCAGCGACGAGTACAGGTCGCGCGGCTGCGGTTTGATCTGGTTGACCTCGATGCCGCCCGCGACCAATTCCGACGCCAGTTCCTTCGCGATCGACGCGTACGGTTCCTGTTCCCCGGGCGACGCGAGCACGATCGACAGCGTCTTGTTTCCCTTGCGCCACACGCCGGCTTCCTTCTTGTACCCGGCGGCGGTGAAGTACTGCTCGGCCTTGGTCGCGTCCGGAGCCGACGGCGGGCCCGCGGGGATGGTTGCCGCGTAGCCCTTCGCGGAGGGCGGCAGGACCTGCGCGTCCGCCTTCAGCGTCGCGGACGGGCCGCCCTTCGCCCCGGCGGAGATCAGCTTTCCGCGGTCCAGCAACGCGGCGATGCCTGCGCGCACCTGGGGTTCAGACAGCGTCGCGCTGACCGGGCGCAGCAGCACCGACGCGGTCAGCGGGCGCGGCACTGTGTGCAACTGGACCGCCGAGCCCAGGTCGTTCAGCAGCTGCAGGCCGGTGGAATCGGTGTGGGTCAAGGAAAACTGGTCGTTGCCGCTGCGCAGTGCCGTCGCGATGCCGGACGCGTCCGAGCGGCGCAGGATGAGAGTGTCGACCGCGGCTGGCTTCTCCCAGTACCGGTCGTTGCGCTGGAGAGTCGCTTCGCCGCGGGCGGTGTCGATCGTCTTGATCGCGAACGGTCCGGCTACCGCGGGGAAGCTCGTCGCGAGCGCGTTCGTCCAGCCGCCCGGCGAGTCTTTGAGCAGGTGCTGCGGCAGCAGGTTGTCGAACAGCGTCTGCCAGGCCGGGTACGGCTTGCTGAAGGTGACCTCGACGCCCTTGCCACCGTCACGCGATTCGATGTCCGAGATCAGCCGGTAGCCCGCCGGATCGATCACGCCGGGGTTGGTCTTCATCGCGTTGGCGAGGTAGATGAAGTCCTCGGTGGCGATCGGGGCCCCGTCGGACCACGAGGCGTCCGGGCGGATCACGTACTTCACCGTGAACGGCACCTGCGAGACGACGTCGGCCGAGACCATCAGCGTCTTGTCGAGCGTGCGCGCGCCGTCGTCGGACTGGCGGAACACCGAGGGCAGCAGCAGTTGCGACAGCGCCGTGGTGATCGTCGACGCGTCCGCGATGCTGTGCGGGTTGTAGCCGCCGACCACGTCGTCCACGCCGACCACGATCTGCGACAGCGCCGCCGCGCTGGTCGTGCTCGACGGCGGAGCCGAAGTGACCACCGGGGGCGGCGGGGTGTTCGAACACGCGGCGAGCAGTACTCCCGCCAGCGCGAGCACCGGCCCCAGCCGGCGTCCGAATCGCACGCTCGTCCTCCTGAAAGTTCCCGCCGCGCTCCGTGGTCGAAGCGGTCATGCTGCCATGCCAGGGCGGGGGCCGGCATCGAGATTCCCACATCGGCCGCCGCTCCGTGACATCGGAGTGGATACCGCCATAAGAGTGGACGCACGAACCGCTGCCGGGGTTCACGCGAAAGGGCGCCTCCCGGAACGGGAGGCGCCCTTTTTCACCTTCGCGAGGTTCAGCTGTTGTCGCGGCTCTTGGCCCGCGAGCGCTCCTTGGCGCGAGTGTTGATGTCGAGCGTGACCTTGCGGACCCGCACGACCTCCGGCGCGACCTCGACGCATTCGTCGCTCGCGCAGAACTCCAGCGCCTCCTCGAGGCTGAGCTTGCGCGGGCGGGCCAGCGTCTCCATCACGTCGGCCGAGGACTGCCGCATGTTGGTGAGCTTCTTTTCCTTGGTGATGTTGATGTCGAGGTCCTCGAACCGCGGGTTCTCGCCCACGACCATGCCCTCGTACACCTCCGCGCCGGGCTCCACGAAGAACGTGCCGCGGTCGGCGAGCTGGATCATCGCGTACGCGGTGATCGGGCCCGAACGGTCGGCGACCAAGGAGCCGCTGTGCCGGGTGCGGATCTCGCCCGCCCACGGGAAGTAGCCCTCGAACACGTGGTTCGCGATGCCGGTGCCGCGGGTTTCGGTGAGGAAGTCGGTGCGGAAGCCGATGAGGCCGCGCGAGGGCAGCACGTAGACCAGCTTGATCCGGCCGGTGCCGTTGCCGCTCATGTCCTCCATGCGGCCCTTGCGGGACGCGAGCAGCTGCGTGATCGCGCCGAGGTGCTCCTCGGGCGAGTCGATGTACAGGCGCTCGAACGGCTCGTGCAGCTTGCCGTCGATCGTGCGCAGCACCACCTGCGGCTTGCCGACGGTCAGCTCGAAGCCCTCGCGGCGCATCTGCTCGACCAGGATGGCCAGCGCCAGCTCGCCTCGGCCCTGCACCTCCCAGGTGTCCGGGCGCTCGGTCGGCAGGACGCGGATCGACACGTTGCCGATCAGTTCCTGGTCGAGGCGGGCCTTGACCAGGCGCGCGGTGACCTTGTCGCCGCCGTTGCGCCCGGCCAGCGGCGAGGTGTTGACGCCGATGGTCATCGAGATGGCCGGCTCGTCCACGGTGATCCGCGGCAGCGCGACCGGGTTCTCCGCGTCGGCGAGGGTGTCGCCGATGGTGATGTCCGGGATGCCCGCGATCGCGACCAGTTCGCCGGCGCTGGCCTCGGACGCCGGGACGCGGGTGAGCGCCTCGGTGACGAGCAGCTCCGAGATCCGGACGTTCTGGACGGTGCCGTCCTCGCGCATCCAGGCCACAGTCTGGCCCTTGCGCAGCTTGCCGGCGTGGATGCGGATCAGCGCGATGCGGCCGAGGAAGTTCGACGCGTCGAGGTTGGTGACGAGCGCCTGCAGCGGGGCGTCCAGGTCCGCCGCCGGGGCCGGGACGTGCTGGAGCAGGGTCTCGAACAGCGGGTCGAGGTTCTCGCTGTCGGGAAGGCCGCCGTCCTCGGGCTGCTCCAGCGACGCCTTGCCGGCGCGCGCGGAGGCGTAGACGACGGGCAGGTCGAGGATCGCGTCGAGGTCGGCGTCCTCGATGTCGCCCGCCAGGTCGAGCAGCAGGTCGTGAGTCTCCTCGACGACCTCGGAGATTCGGGCGTCCGGCCGGTCGACCTTGTTGACCAGCAGGATCACCGGCAGCTTCGCCTCGAGCGTCTTGCGCAGCACGAAGCGGGTCTGCGGGAGCGGGCCCTCGCTCGCGTCGACCAGCAGCACGACGCCGTCGACCATGGAAAGGCCGCGCTCGACCTCGCCGCCGAAGTCGGCGTGGCCCGGGGTGTCGATCACGTTGATGGTGACCGTGCCGTCGGCGGTCTGGCGGTGGATGGAGGTGTTCTTCGCGAGAATGGTGATGCCCTTTTCCCGCTCGAGCTCACCGGAGTCCATCACGCGGTCGACCAGCTCGGCGCGTTCGGCGAAGGCGCCGGACTGGCGGAGCATGGCGTCGACCAGGGTGGTCTTGCCGTGGTCGACGTGGGCGACGATCGCGACGTTGCGCAGGTCGGGCCGGGTCTTGCCGGACGCGCGGCCGGTTTCGACCGCGGTGGCGCTGGCTGCGGGCACGCGAGGACTCCTGAACTTCGAAGAAAAAGGCGGGTGGCACCGCGCGGCGGATCGGGATGACGGGCACCGGACACTGCGACCGGCTCTCGCTGACCGGCTTTGGCCACACGCGGACTTCAATCAGGATACCTGTTGGGTTGGTGTGAGGAGCGCCACGCCCTATGATCGGTTAGGCTCACCTAACCTGGTGGATGTCTTGACGGCCGGTTTGAGGAGTACGCGGTGGGGAAGAAGCACGCGGATGATCCTCGGGCTGTGGTGCGGAAGCTGATGAAGGCCGGGAAGGTCAAGAAGAAGTGCTGCCGGTCCAAGGATCGGTGCAAGAAGTGTCCTGTTTTGGCTTTGAAGAAGGCTAAGAAGCAGGTGGAGAAGGCTGCTTGAGGCCTTCGGCTCGTCGCCTGGCGGCGACATTGCGCTTTGAGTGGGGCCACCACCCCGAAGCTTGAGTGTCCTGACGGTTCGGGGGTGCTTGTCAAGGCGGGAAAGATGCCTTGGGCGACGTGCGGAT
>NZ_JBSFNS010000137.1:0-18791 GCF_053587275.1 Amycolatopsis sp. NPDC003676 | reverse complement strand
CGACGGCGGCGGCCCAGCCGTGGATTTCGTCCCACAGGAGGGCGACGTCGCGGCCGGGGTAGGCGGGCAGATGGCCGTCGAGGGCGACGTAGGCCGACACCGGGGTGTCGTGGTCGACCGTGCAGGACTCGAGGCCGATGCCCAGGGCGCCGGTGACGTCGGCGAGGTAGTTCCACAATCGCACCAGCGCGGGGTGCGACGGGCTGGTCTGGGCGGTGTGCAGCGGCATGGACACGGGGACAACGCCTTTCTCGCGCGAAGGGCTGGCGCGGAGCAGGGGTGGCCTGTTCCGCGCGAGGGACCGCGTGGGGTTCTCCGGCTGACCGCCGGAACGCGCCCTGGCGGGCGGTCCGGACCTGATTCCCGGTGAAGGGGCCCGGGAAACCTGGGAAGCGCGGCGAATCGGTCCGCGCGACCGGCCGGTCATCCGGAGTCACCTCCACCGTTCGACAGGGGCGCTCTCTTCTTCTAGCATGTCGTCGAAACGATGACAACTGCCGAGTCGTCGAGAGGATGACGCGATGGCGGAAGTGGATCCCGCCCTGCTGGTCGAGGGCGTCCGCGAGACGGTGCTGGCCGCCCGGGACGGCGGCGCGCCCGCCGAACGTTCGATGGCCGCGCTGTCCGCCTTGCGGGCGCTGCGCGACCAGCTCGGCGAGTGGGAGCCGGAACTGATCGCGGCCGCGCGGGAGTCGGGCGCGAGCTGGGCCGCGCTGGCCCCGGCGCTGGGCGTGGCGAGCAGACAGGCCGCCGAACGCCGGTACCTGCGGCTTCGGCCTTCGGCGACCGGGGAGACCACCGGCGAGGCCCGCGTCCACGCCGAACGGGACCGCCGCGCGGGAGACCGGGCGGTGGCGGACTGGGCGCGGCGCAACGCGGCGGTGCTGCGGCGTCTCGCCGCCGAGGTCAGCTCCGCGCCGGATTTGGACCCCGCGGGACAGGAAAGCGCCGACCGGCTCGGCGTCGCGCTGGGCGAGGACGACGTCACGAACCTTCTGCTGCCGCTGGCGGACGTCCGCGCGCACCTCGAATCGCGGCACGCCGCGCTGGCGGACCGGGTCGGCGAAGTCGGCGAGCACACGGACCGGGTGCGCCAGAACGCGGCCGGGCAGCGGCGGGGGCGTGCGCAATGAGCCGGGCCGGGCACGCCGCCGCCGTCGGAGGATGGATGCGCCGATCAGGTTGGCAAGCACGGGTACCGGTCGCGCCGGGGCGAGGCCGGGCAGCGTCGCAACCCTCCGGAATCGGACGTCCCCGGCGATCAGGCTGGCGAGCGCACTGGCTCGCCGCGCCAGCACGAAACCAGGCGCCTCGCCCGCCCGCGATGAGCCGAACGTCGCATCCAGGGCGCCCCGCGCTGCCGGTTCCCCCGGGGATCCGAGATCATTTCCGGCGACGGCATTCGTGCGCGGTGCCGTCGTGAGGCATGCTATTCGCGGTTGAGCAGCCAGCCGCGTACTTTTCCTGCCCGGACGCAGGCGTTCCGGGCTTCCTGAGGAGGGAAAGAGCGATGAGTGAGCTGACCGACCCGGTGATCGACCCGCCGGGTTCGCTGTCGATCGACCGGGCCGACCGCGCTCCCGCGACGGTGCTGGCCCTGCGCGGGGACCTGGACCTCGGGACCGCCCCGAAATTGACGGCCGCGGTCGCCGAAACCGTCACCGGGAAGCCCCCGGTGCTGGTGCTGGACCTGACACAGGTCGATTTCCTCGCCTCGGCCGGGCTGACCGTGCTGCTGGCCGCGTGCCGGGAGGCTCCGGCGGGCACCGAGGTGCGGATCGTCGCGTCCGGCCGGGCGACCCTGCGGCCGATCCAGCTGACCGGGCTGGAGCAGAGCCTGCCGTTGTACGACACGCTCGAAGAGGCGCTGGCCGCGAAGTGATCAGGGCGTTTCGGTCCCCGCGGTGCGGTGGAGCACGACGAGTGCGACGTCGTCCTGCGGGGGCCGGGACCCCACCATGGCGGCCATGATCCGGGCGCAGGCCCGTTCCGGGTCCTCCGGCCGGACCAGTTCGGTGAGCTGGTTCATGCCGGTGTCGACGAGCCGGTCGCGCCGCTCGACGAGCCCGTCGGTGTAGAAGGCGGCGACGGCTCCGGGCGGCAGCTCGACGACCGTGGTGCGCCGCTCGACGGTGGCCCCGACGGTCAGGCCGACGGGCGGATCCGGCGGAGCCGCCACGAGTTCGGCCGGTTTGCCCGGCGACGCCACGACCGGCGGCAGGTGCCCGGCGAGCGACAGCGCGATGCTTTCGTGACCGGGTCTGAGAATGCCGTACGCGACCGTCGCCATCACGCCGTGTTCGAAGTGGTTCGCTTTGCGGTCCAGTTTGGCGAGAACTTGGGCGGGATCGTCGCAGTCGAGCGCGTACGCGCGCAGTGCGCTGCGGAGCCGTCCCATGATGACCGCGGCTTCGAGGCCGTGCCCGGACACGTCGCCCATCACGATCCCGGTCTGGTCGCCGGGAAGACGGAAGATGTCGTACCAGTCGCCGCCGAGCCCGGCCTCCGCGCCCGGCACGTAGCGGGCGGCCAGGCGCAGGCCGTCGATGACGGGCAGGACGCCGGGCAGCAGGCTGCGCTGCAGGGCGATGGTCGCGGCCTGGTTCTGGTGCATGGTCTCCGCCTGCAGCACAGCGGCCAGCCGGTCGGCGAGAAGCCGCAACGTTTCGATGTCGGTGGTGCTGAACGTCCGCTCGCGCACGGCCCCGATGTGCAGCACGCCGACCAGTTCGGTGCCCGCGAGCATGGGCACGCCGAGCATGGTGTGCAGGCCGCGTTCGGACAGCAGCGCGTTGAGCACGGTGGTCTTGTCGACCTGGTCGATGACCACCGGCTCGCGGCGCGCGGCGACGGCTCCGGCGAACCCCGCGCCCACCGGCACCTGGACGCCCTGGTAGACCTCCTCTTCGAGCCCGGCGGCCGCGACGGCGACGAGGCGGGCCCAGCGGGCGTCGTGCCGCAGGACGGTCGCGGTGTCGACGTCGAGGACGGTGCAAGCCCGGGCGAGGATCTTCGTGAGCTCCTCGCCGAGGTCGGCGTTGCTCGCCCCGGCGCCGAGGATTTCGGCGAGGCGAGTGCGCGATTCGGGCTCCGGCGCGTGAGGCGGCATGCAGCGACAGTAACCGAACCGGCTCCGAGGTCCAGAGATGTGCGGCGGCAGGTGTGAAGTCGGCCCTGTCCGGGTACGCCCGATTGGGCACCGGCGAAGTCGAGAACGAGAAAGGGACTTCCCCACGTGATGTCAAGCGGCTGCGGCGAGGGGCGGCGAAACGCGGCGGCGTTTTCCGGCACGGGCAGGTCCCCGCGCCCCGTCGCGCCGTCGGCGGGAGAGGGGGCTCTTTGTCCCGGCCAGCGGAAGAGGGACCGGCGTTGACCGGCCAGGACGACGAGCCCTGGGTGCTGGATCTGCGCGGCACCGGCGTCGCGGCGCTGCCGCGCGTGCGCGCCTGGGCGGGCAAGTCGCTGGGGCACCTGTCGCCGGATCACCTCGCCGACGTCTTGATGGTGATCGAAGAACTCGCCTCCAACGCCTACGAGCACACCTCGGGGCCGTCCTATGCGAGATTGACGGTCCTGTCCCGGCCGTGCGTCGTGGTGATCGAAGTGGACGATCCGGAGCCCGGCCGCCCGCAGGTCCGCCCGCCCGACTTCGAACGGGCGCGCGGGCGGGGGATGCTGCTCGTCGACCGGCTCGCCGACGACTGGGGCGTGCACGAGCATTCCGGCGGCAAGACGGTCTGGGCCCGGCTCGGCTGCGGGGTGCCGGCGCGGGAGGCCTGCGAGCCGTCCCGCTGACGGCGGGATTCACCGGCCCTGCTGCGGGTCGGAGTCGTCGTGTTCGTCGCCGGAGGTGCCCTGCTCGCCCCGGACAGTCTCGCGTTCCTCTTCGGGGGTGTCGCCGTAGACGTCGTCGGATTCGCGCGGTTCGGTCATGGTTTCGCTCCCTTCGTTCGCCGCTCGGATACCCGGGCGGCGGCGCGGGCAACCCGGTTGCCCGCGCCCGCGTCGGGTATCCGGCGGGCGAGACGGAAGGAGCGGCGGGATGGCCGAAGGGGACATTCACACGTGTCGCGAGGGCAGGCTGTGGAAGAACCGGATCGAGGGCGTCCGCCGGGTCGCGAACACCGCGGCGCGGCGCGGCGACGCGGTGTCGGTCGGCCGGGAAATGGCGCAGGCGCGCGGGGTCGGCCACTTCGTCCACGGAGAACCCCGGGCGGGCGGCGACGGCGAGATCGTCGAGCAGCGCTCCTACCGCCGCGCGACCGGCGTGGCGTGATTTCGGTGCGGTGCGGCGGAAAACGCTGTTTGTCCTGAACGGACGGGGGTATCCCGGCGGACCGACCGAGATGGAGGACCGCCATGACGACGTCCGTGCGCACCGAAGCGGAGGCCCGGCCGCTGGGCAGAGTATTCCGCCTGCCCGGGGTTTACCGTCCGCAAGAAGACACCGCGTTGCTCGCCGACGTGCTGGCGGCTGATTCGAGCATCGGATGCGGGATGCGCTGCGCGGACTTGGGAACCGGCAGCGGCGCGCTGGCGATCGCTCTGGCCCGGACGGGCGCCGCGGTCGTCGCGGCGGACATTTCGAGGCGGGCCTTGGCTTCCGCGTGGATGAACACCGTGCTGCGGGCGCTGCCGATCGGCCTGCTTCGCGGCGGGCTGCGGGAGGCAGCCGAGGCCGGACCGTACGACGTCGTGGTCGCCAATCCTCCCTACGTGCCTTCGCCGACGCCGACGGTTCGCTCGACTCGCGCGTGGGACGCCGGGCCGGACGGACGCGCGATGCTGGACCCGTTGTGCGCGGCCGCTCCTTCGCTGCTGACCCGCGCCGGCGCGCTCTACCTGGTGCAGTCGACGATGTCCGATGTGGACAAGACCCGGTTCGCGCTGGCGGCGGGCGGCTTGCGCAGCGAGGTGCTGGCGCGGGCGGAGGTGCCGTTCGGGCCGGTGGTGTCCGGGCGGCTGGACTACCTCGTCGAACGCGGATTCCTGCGGCCCGGCGACCGCGCGGAGGAACTGGTGGTGCTCCGTGCCGCGCGATGAACGCCGGGTCCGGGTGGTGCCGGGCGGGCCGGTCCTGGTGGAGGGACCGGTCGAGGTGTCCACTTCGGACGGACGAACGGCGCGGTCGGACCGGTTCGTCGTCGCGGTGTGCGCTTGTCGGCGGAGCAAGCGGTTTCCGTGGTGTGACACCAGTCATCGGAAGCGGGTCCGGGGTGGCGGCTGACTCGCTGAGGCCTGGTCGCGCGGGTTCGCGACCAGGCCTCTGTGCGGTTAGGGGAGCGGCTGGCGCAGCGACGACAGCCCGGCCTGCCAGCAGCCGAGCAGATGCTGGTCCAGTTGCGCCTCCAGGAATCCGGTGGCCTGGATGCCGAACACGACGTCCGCCGCCAGTTCCGGTTCCGCGGCCAGCAGTCCGCCCACGACCTCGTGCCGCATGACCTGCTCGTGCACCGCGTCGGCCTCGATGTGTTCGGTGTAGAAGAACCGGCAGGCCGCCGGCGCGTCGAGACGGCGCAGGATCCGGTCCATCCGCCGCGCGCCGGGGGCGGTGGTGATCTCCGCGGCGGCGAAGTGCCCGACCAGCGCCCCGCGCGACGCTCGGTGCAGGCCGAACATCGACATCATGTTGACCAGCGCGAGCATCGGCCCGGGAACGTGTTCGAGCAACGCCAGGTAGCCCTCAGGCAGTCCGGCGGCCGCGAGCAGGTCGGCGAACAGCTTGGCGTGCACCCGGTCCGCGTGCCCGCCGCCGAACTCGTCGAACTCGACCGCCACCAGTCCCGCCTTCGCCGGGCCGGACAGCCGCGGGATGACCCAGGCGTGCGGGTCGGCTTCCTTGAGATGGTAGATCGAACGGTGCGCGAACAACTCTCTGATGTGCCACCATTCGCCTTCGGCCAGCAGGAAAGCGACCGCGCCGTCGGCGTCGTGTTCGGTGAGCAGCGCGTCGAGTTCGGCGCTCGCGTCGGAGCCGCCGGGAACCGCTTCGCGCAGGGCGGAGCGGAACGTGTTTTCCAGCTCTGCCCGGATTCGCAGCAGTGCGGTGTCCCATTCCCGCTCCGCGTCGATGCCCGGCAGCCCGCGGTAGTGCAGTTCGTAACAGAGATGCAGGGCGAGGTGGAGATCGTCGCCGAACGGATCCGCGTCCCGGAGATCGACGGCGGGCTGGCTGCCAGGATCGCGCAGAATCTCCAGCAACGCGGCGGAAACCGGCCCGCGAGCAGTCGGCAGTGCGGTGAGGGAGGTCGTCATCGTCCCCGGGTACCCGCCTGACGCCGCCTCACGCGTGGGACGGTGCGTTCGGTGAGCATCGCGACGACTCGGTCGGGTCCGGCTTTGCGTTGTGCGGTTGAGCCGGTGCCGGTGCGGAGTGTGGTGCGGATGAGTTGGTGGGCGAGTTCCTGGTCTCCGGTGGCGCGGAGGGCGGGGCTGACGTGGCCGAGGAGGTCGGCGAGTACGTCGGCCGCGGGCAGCGATCTGGCGCGGACCGGATCGACGAGGGCACCGGTGAGGCCGTGTCGCGTCGCCGCCCACACCGCTGCCGAGCCGATCTGCGGATCGATCTCGGGTGCCTGGACGCCTTTGTCGAGGTCAGCCAGCGCGGTAGCGACGAGCGCACGCGACAGGACCGCTTGGAGGAGCGCGCCTTCGACGGTCAGCGGAACATCGGCGACCCGCAATTCCACCGTCGGGTACCGCGGCGAAGGCCAAGCCAGCCAGAACGTCTGCTCGCGATCCACCAAAGCCCCGCAGGCCACCAGCGAATCGACGCGGCGCACGTGCTCCGCGTGCGAGCTCGCGGGCGGCGTGAGCCCGGAGCCGGGGAAACGGCTCTGTTGAGCCATTCTCCAGCTGTGCAGTCCGGTGTCGCGACCGCGGTCGAACGGGGAGTTCGCCGACAGCGCGAGCAACGCCGGGAGCCACCGCGCGAGGTGATTCACGACGGCTACCGCGGTGTCCGCGTCCGGGACTTCGACGTGCACATGGCAACCGCAAGCCTCGTAATCAGCGGCCAGATCGCCGTAGTGCGCGTCGATTCGCGCGTACCGGTCCGGCGGCACTGGCTCGGCGGGGGAGCGGAGGGCGCCGACCGGGCTGCCCGTCGCCAGGAGCGCGCAGCCGGCGTCGGTCGCGGCGCGGGACAGCGCGAGACGGCCGCGGCACAGCTGGTCGCGCAGCTGCGCCGCGGTCGTGCAGACGCCGGTGGCGTGTTCCACCTGGGTCGCCCGCAGTTCGCGGTGCACGGCCGCGCCGTCCGCGAGCCGCCCGACGGTGCCGAGTACCTCGTCCGCGGCGGGCATCGGGCGGCCGTCATCCGGGTCGGCGAGCAGGAATTCTTCCTCGACACCGAGTGTCGGTACGTCCATCAGAACCTCCCCGGCCCGGAGTACCCAAGCGGGCGCGAGGCAATCCGGCAGTCCATTTCAGACACTGCCCGGCGGGTATCCGGCGCCGATCCGGATGTCGACCGGGACCGTCGGGAGCCGCGGCGCGCGGCCAGGCTGGAGGTCCGAGAGCGGGTCAGTCGTGGAACCGCGTCGTCTCGGCCAGCGGGGCCCGCCCGACGGCGAACCGGTTGACCGGCGCGGCGCGATCGGCGTACCCGAACGAGATCCCGAACAGCAGTTTCCCGCCGTCGAGGCCGAGCGTTTCCCGGACCGTGTCCGCGTAGAAGCTCAGCAATCCTTGCGGGCAGCTGGAAACCCCGTGCGCCTGCATGGCCAGCAGCAGGGTCTGGCCGTACATCCCGACGTCCGCCGCGAGCCGGGCTTCGGCGGTGTCCGGCGCGAACAGCAGCGCGACGTGCGGGGCGCCGTAGAAGCGCAGGCTTTCGGCGTCGTAGGCGGCACGCGCTTGGTGGTCGTCGAAGCCGATCTGCAGCGCTCCGTACAACGCGCCGCCCGCCGCTGCCCGGCGCTCCTGATGGACGGCTTCGTAAATCGCTTCGCTGTACGGAAAATCGACCGACCGGCGACCTTCCTCGTGCGCGGCGACCAGCGCGTCGGCGAGCTGATCCCGCTTCGCTCCGCTGACGACCTCCACCTGCCACGGCTGCGCGTTGGAATTGGACGGCGCCGCGGCGGCGAGGTCGAAGATCTCGCGGAGCTTGCTGTCCGGAACGGGATCGGGCCGGAACGACCGGGTCGCGCGCCGGCCGCGGATCAGGGTCGCGGCGGCGTCGGCGAGTTCGGTGGCGGGCATCGGGGCGACTCCTTAGGTAAACGATCTCGTATACCTAAGCACGGTAGCAGGCTCCGGCGGCTTAAGTAAACGTTTCTGTACACTTAGCCGCATGGTCGAGGAGAAGCCCCGCCGGGCCGGTCGCGGGGGACGCGAACGCGTGCTGGCCGCCGCCGCGGACCTGTTCGCCCGCCATGGCATCACCGGCACGACGATGGAACAGGTCGCGGCCGCGGCCCCGGTGTCGAAACGGACGCTGTACCTGCATTTCCCGGTCAAGGACGATCTGGTCGTCGCCTACCTGCAAGACCTCGTCCGCTCCGGCGACACCCTGCACGACGTGCTCACCCGCGCGGATCTCCCGCCGCGGCAACGGCTTCTGGCGATGTTCGAGCTGCCGAAGTCCGAGCCGGTGCGCGGCTGCCTGTTCGTGGACGCGGCGGCGGAGTACCCCGACCCGTCCAGCGCGGTGCACGCCTACGCGCGGGAGCAGAAACTGCTGATGCTCCGGCTGGTCACGGATCTGGTCGCGGAGTTGGGGGCAGCCGATCCTGCTGCGCTTGCCGAGCAGCTGGTCACGCTGGCCGACGGAGCGGCTAGCCGGGCTATGGTCCTCGGCGATCCGGGTTACGGCCGCTATGCGCGAGCGGCTGCCGAGGTGTTGCTGGAGCGGGCACTCGTGAGTGGCTAGCGCCGGCTTCGCCTCGGCCCGTCGCTCCGTACGTGAGGGGAACCCTGAGGGAATCAGATTCCCTCAGGGTTCCCCTCACGTACGTCTGAAGCGGAGCGGCCCCGGGCTAGGCGAGCTTCAGCAGCAGTTCGCTCACCTCCGCGGGCATGGTGATCATGCAGTCGTGCCCGGTCGGCAGCTCCCACACCTGCGACGGCGTCCCGTTGGGCTGGAGCGCCGGAACCGGGCGGCGGGTGATGCCTTCCGGGGTCGCGCCGACGCAGTGGATGTGCGTCCGGGGGATCGCGCGCGCGGCCGGGTTGTCGAGCCGCACTGGCTGTTGCAGGCAGCGGACCGGCTGGTCGGAGAGCATTTCGCGCAGCCAGGCGACGTCGGCCGGGTCGGTGACGCCGAACAGGCCGAACGGCGCGGGCTGCTCCGGCAGCGGCGGGACGCGCCAGCCGTCGCCGTGCTGTGCGGCGAGGTCGATGAGGCGTTGGCTGATCGGCTGGACGTCGACCGCGGTTTCGCCGTCTTCGGGGACCATCGCGTCGAGGTAGACCAGTTCGGCGACCCGGTCCGGCAGCTCGTTGGCCGCTGAGGAGATGACCAGCCCGGCGTAGCTGTGGCCGACCAGTACCACGTCTTCCTCGGCGCGGAGCAGGTCGACGACGTCCTGGACATGGGTGTCGAGGCCGGTTTCCGGGCTGAGCAGGTGCTTCTTGTCGCCGTAGCCGGTCAGCGACGGCGCGAGCACCCGGTGCCCGGCCGATTCCAGCAGCGGGACCACCCGGTCCCACGCCCGGCCGCTGTGCCAAGCGCCGTGGACCAGCAGAAACGTCGTCATCGTCAGGTTCCTCGTCGCGAGATTAGCGGTTACCGGAAGTAACCCGGTACTGTTCGATAACCATCGTGACCGCCCGCGCGGCGGCGGGCAATAAGGCACTAATTAGTGCCCCGGTTCTCCGGAGGTAACCATGGCCGACAACGTGTGCCGGACCCGCGTGGTCCTGGAGATCGTGGGCGACAAATGGGCGTTGCTGATCGTCCGCATGCTGCGCGACGGCCCGCGCCGGTTCACTGAGCTCAAAAGGGAAATCGAAGGAATCAGCCAGCGGATGCTCACCGTCACGCTGCGGGATTTGGAACGCGACGGGATCCTCACCCGGACTGTCCGCAATGTCATGCCGCCGCACGTTTCCTACGAGCTGACCGCGATGGGCCGGACCCTGCGGGAAGCGACCGCTCCGTTGCTGGAATGGAGCGTCGAGCATCTGGCGAAGATCGAAAAGGCCCGTGCGGACTACGACGCTCGCTGAACGGAATGCGCCCATTCGCTGAACCGGCGCAGCAACGGATCGCTTGACCGGCGCGTCGGCCACAGCAAGCGCAGTGGCACGCGGGGTGCGTTCCGCAGCGGGAGGTGTGCGACGCGCGCGTGAGTGTGCGCCTCGGCGGCGGAGGTGGTGGTCGACCCAACGGCCCGGCCGGACGCGATGATCGTGAGCCATTCGTCGTAGCTGCCGCACTGGATCACCTGCGCGGGCCGGGTTTCCGGCGGCCAGTCGAGCGGACTGGTCGCGCCGCTGACCGTGTTCACCACCACCGGATGCGCGGCCAGCTCCGCCCAATCCAGCTCCGCGCGCGCCGCCAGTTCCGAACTAGCGGCGACGGCGGCCAGCCGGTCTTCCTCGAACAGCAACGTCCCGCTGATCCCGGACGCGTCGACGTCCCCGCGCACCAATGCCGCGTCGACGTCGCCGGAATGCAGGGCGGCCACGATGTCGTCGCGGCGCAGGAGGGTGGCGGTCGCGCCGGTCGCGGTTTCGAAGGCGGCCAGCAGATCGCTCGCCCACGGATCCGGCAGCGCCCACTGGAACCCGATCCGCAGCCCGGCACTTCCGCCCGCCGCGGCGAGTGCGGTGTCGAGATCGCGCAGCACGACGCGAAGCCGGCCGAGCAGTTCGCCGCCTGCTTCGGTCGGTTCGACACCGTGTGGGGTGCGTTCCAGCAGCCGCGTTCCGACCGATTCCTCGAGCTGCTGGATCGTCCGCGTGAGCGCCGGCTGGGTGATCAGCAGTTCGCGGCTCGCGGCCGTGAACGTGCCGCACGTCGCGACCGTCACGAACGCGCGCAGATGCCGCAGTTCGACCTCCATGCCCGGCAGCCTACCCAGCCATGCCCGCCGCGCATGGCGTCGCTGTGACAGGCATTTCCCTGCCAGATTCCGGATTTCTAGCGTGGGAAGCATGGACCAGGAGATGACCGCTTTCCCCGGCTGGATCGTGCGCGACGGTGTGACGCTCGAGCAACTCGACCCCGCCATGCTGGACGACCTCGACACCACCGTCCGCGTGCGCTACTCCAGCATCAACTACAAAGACGCGCTCGCGCTGCACGGCCGTCCCGGCGTGATCCGGCGACACCCGCTGATCGCCGGGATCGACCTGACCGGCGAGGTGCTCGCGTCCCGGCATCCTCGTTGGCAGCCGGGAGACCTGGTCACGCTGAACGGTGCGGGTCTCGGCGAAGACCTGCACGGCGGTCTGGCTGGCCTCGCCGCGGTCAACGGCGACGACCTCGTCCGCGTCCCCACGGAACTGGGCCCGCTCCGCGCGGCGGCTATCGGCACCGCTGGATTCACCGCGGCGCTGAGCCTGCTCGCTCTGGAACGCCACGGCCTAGCCCCGGAAACCGGCCCGATCCTGGTCACCGGCGCGGGCGGCGGCGTCGGCTCGATCGCGGTAGCGCTGCTGGCGGCCGCTCGATACGAGGTCATCGCCGCCACTGGCCGTCCTTCCGACCTGTCGGGGCAGCTCACCGCGCTAGGTGCCGCGCGGGTCCTCGACCGCGCCGAACTCACGTCTTCCGGCAAGCCACTCGGCAAACAGCGCTGGGCAGGCGTGCTCGACGCGGTCGGCGGTCCGGTCCTCGCCGGTGCGCTGGCGGGGCTGCAGCATTCAGGCGTCGCGACGACCTGCGGACTCGCCGGTGGTGCCGAGTATCCCGGCAACGTCCTGCCGTTCATCCTGCGCGGCGTCTCCCTGCTCGGGATCGACTCCGTCCGCACCCCGCCGCTCCGCCGCGAGGCCGCCTGGCAGCGCCTGGCCCAGCTCCTCGATCCGGAGCTCCTGGACTCCGTGACGCGCGTCGTCCCGCTCTCCGAGGCGAAGGACGCCGCCGCTTCGCTCCTGGCCGGTGCTGGTACCGGCCGCGTCGTGGTCGACGTCGCTTCGGTCTGAAAGGAAAGAAAATGCCCGCCTTCGACGAACTGATGACCTTGCGCGATCGCCCGCGCCCGGCAGCCGACGAGGTCACGATCACCGGCGCGGACCCGCTATTCGCGTCGCCGTTCCGGATCGGCGAAACCCTCGCCGACGCACTCGCCGCCCGCGCGGTCGCCGCGAACGACCTGTGGGAACTGCGCACCGGACGTCGGCAGAAGATCGGCGTCGACGTCCGCGCCGCCGCAGCCACCGCTCTCGGCGGCGAAGACATGACGCTCATCCGTGCCGCGGACGGTTCGTATCGTCCCGCGCCGCTTTCGCCCGCCGTCGAGCACATGGTCGCGCTCACCCAGCCCTGGCCGACCGCTGACGGACGCTGGTTTCTGCCGCATTTCAACCTGCCGCACCTGGAACGCCGAGTGCTGGACGTCCTCGACTGCGAGCCGACGCCGTCCTCTGTCGCTGCCGCCGTTGCCAAGTGGAAGGCCGATGACCTCGAGGACGCCATCGCCGCCGCCGGCGCGTGCGGCGGAGTGGTCCGGACGCCGGACGAATGGCGATCGCACCCGCACGGCTCCTACCTGGCCTCGCGCCCGGTTGTTGAGATCACCAAAATCGCCGACAGCGCCCCATCTCCGCTGCCCGACGGCGGTGCTTCGCCTCTTTCTGGCGTCCGAGTCCTGGACCTGACCCGGATCCTGGCCGGCCCGACGGCCGCGCTGAGCCTGGCCGAACACGGCGCGAACGTGCTGATGGTGACCGCTCCGCATCTGCCGCAAGTCGCGCCGTTCGTCCGGGATACCAGTCACGGCAAGCAAAGCACGTACCTCGATTACTCCATAGTGGACGATGCAGCCCGATTGCGGTCCTTGGCCAGCACCGCGGATGTGTTCGTCGAAGGCTACCGCCCAGGCCGGATGTCCGCCCACGGGTTCGGCCCCGAGGATGTTGCGGCGCTGCGTCCGGGAATCGTCTACGTGACCGTGAACTGCTTCGGCTCCGGCGGCCCGTTCGGAATGCGCGCCGGATGGGACCAAGTCGCCCAAGCCGTGACCGGTGCGTGCGTGATCCAGGGCGGCGACCGTCCACAGTTGACTCCGGTGTACCTGTGCGATTTCCTGACCGGCTTCCTCGGGAGCTACGGCGCGATGCTGGCTTTGGCCCGGCGGGCTCGGGAAGGCGGTTCGTATCATGTGCAGGTTTCGCTGTGCCAGTCGTCGATGTTGGTGCAACGGCAGGGGTTGCTGACGGATTACGCGGATGCGCCAGGCCGTCTTTCCCCGGCGGAATTCGAGCGGTACGCGGTTTCGGATGACGACACGATTTACGGCGATCTCAAGAGTCTCGGTCCGGTGATCCGGATGAGCGAGACCCCGCCGCACTGGGCTGGGACGACGCCTCGGCTGGGGAGTTCGCGGCCGGAGTGGTGACCTGCCTGCCGGACCGCGCGCTCGCGGTCCGGCCTCCTGGTGTGATTGATCTGGCCGTGGTAGTTTTGATTCAGTCAGATAAAACAGCAGGTGAAGCGATGGACCGGACATTCACCAACCAGGCACGGCGCGCGCAGATCGTGCAAGCCGCGATCGACGCGATCGCGGAACTCGGCTACGCCAAGGCGTCCTTCGCGCAGATCACCAAGCGAGCCGGGCTGCGCAGCCCGCGGATGATCTCGTACCACTTCGCCGACAAGAACGACCTGATCCGCCAGATCGCCGTCGAAGTCTTCACCGCCGGCGCTCGGTACATCTACGAGCACACCGAGGCCGCGGAGACCGATCAGGGCAAGCTCCGCGCTTATCTGGAGGCCAACCTGCGCTTCCTGCGCGAGCATCCGAAGGAAGTCGCGGCGCTGACCGAGATCGGCAGGCACCTGCGCACCGACGAGGGGGAGGCCTACACCTCGACCAGCGCGCAAGAGGTCAGCGTGCAAAGCCTGGAAACCCTGCTGGCGCAAGGCCAGTCCAGCGGCGAGTTCCGGGACTTCGACGTCCGCTCGATGGCGATCATGATCCGTGCCGCGGTCGACGGTGCCGCGCAGCGCCTGCGCGAGGAACCGGAATTCGATTTCGACGCCTATTCGCGCGAAGTCGTCGCCACCTTCGCTTTCGCTACCCGGAAACAGTAACTCGTCATGTTTGGGGGAATCATGATGACCGGCAAACCCGACGTGCGCGGCAGTCTGAGGCGGCTTCCGCTCCTGGAGATCCTGGCACCGCTCGTCCTCTTCTACGGCCTGCGCTGGCTGGGGGTGGACCAGTTCGTGGCGCTGCTGGCGGGGAGCGTCATCCCGGCTGTCGGCGCTGTTCGCGGTCTCATCGCCGAGCGGCGGATCTCCGGAGTGCGGCTGTTCGTCCTCGGGACCATGGCGGTGACAGTCGCCGGTTCGTTCGTCACGGGGAGCCCTCGCGCGCTCCTGTTGCGCGGTGCCGTGCTGACCGTCGCACTTGGCTTTTTCTTGCTCGCGACCCTGTTCTTCCGCCGCCCATTCTTGTACGAAGCCGCCCGTGTCGTGTTCGACGAAGAAAAACAGCGCGTGTGGGAACGGAACTGGGACGACTTTCCGCCGTTCCGGCAGTTGCTGTGGCGGATCAGCCTGATCTGGGGCATCGCCTGCCTGGCCGACGCCGCGATCCGAGTGGCCGTCGCGCTGCTGTTGCCGGTCGACATCGTGCCGGTCTTGGACGACGGACTCCTCGTGGTCACCCTGCTGACCCTCGTCGTCGTCCAACGTCTCTACGGCAGGTCTTTCTTGCGGCGCAACGGACTTCGGCTGGACGGCGTGCGCATCGTTCCCTTGGCGGAGGCGTGATGCGCGTAGCCTTGATCACCGGAGGCGGCAGCGGAATCGGCGCCGCCGCGGCTCGCCGGTTCGCCGCCCAGGGGATCCGGGTCGTGCTCGTCGATCGAGACGAGGAACGGGGTGCCGCGGTCGCCGCTGAACTGGACGGCCGGTTCGTTGCCGCCGATGTCGGATCGCTGGCGGACAACGAGCGAGCGGTGCGCACCGCGGTGGAGGAGTTCGGGCGGTTGGATGTCGTGCTGCTCAACGCCGGAGTGCCCGGCCGGTGCGGCCTGGCTGATTTCACCGAACTGTCCTACCGGGACACTATGCGGACCAATGTGGACGGTGTCGTGTACGGCCTGCACGCTTGCCTGCCGCAGTTGCGCGGCCAAGGCGGGGGATCGGTCGTCGTGACGGCGAGTTTGGCCGGGCTCACCGGCTCGCCGGACCTGTTCTACGCGACCGGCAAGTACGCCTTGGTCGGCTTGGTCCGGTCTGCCGCGCCGCACCTGGCCGCGGACGGTATCCGGATCAACGCCCTCTGCCCCGGCCTGGTGGACACGCCGATCATCGCGGGATTCCGCCCGGCGCTGGAGAAAGCCGGGCTCGGGATCGCCGACCCCGCCGAAGCCGCGACGGCGGTCGAGACGATCCTGGCCGACGGCGGCACCGGGGGCGCGTGGGTGGTGCAGGCCGGCCGCCCGGCGAGCCTGGTGCCGATCCCGGAAATAGCGCTCGCGGGCTGAGCCCGGTCTCCGGGTTTGCTTGTGCGGCTCAGGCTGAACCCCGGCTTTCGACGACTGCCTGGAAATGCGGGCACGACGCGAGATCGTCGTGGTCGCAGCCGAGGGCGCAGTCGACCAGGTCGAGCGACGCTTGGGCTTCGGCGATCCGCGCGGCCAGCTCGGTCCGGCGACGGCGCAGGAGGTGTGCGCGCTGTTCGGGTTCGCGCGCGGTGAGCAGCGCGCCGATGTCTTCCAAGCTGAAACCGGCTTCTTTGGCCCGCAGGATGATTGCGATCCGGCGGAGGTCGTTCTCGCCGTAGCGGCGGCGGGAGCCGGTGACGCGCGCCGGGGTCAGCAGGCCGACCGATTCCCAGTGCCGCAGGACGTGCGTCGCCAGGCCGAAACGCTCGGCCGCCGCGCCGATGGTCAGCTCGCTTGACTTCATGTCGTCATTAAGTCGCAGCATGGCGGACATGTCCACCGAGACCCTCATCCGCCTGCTCGACGCCGCCGACGCGCTGCCCGGCGCGGCCAGCCTGCGCGCACGTACCTACGACCTGCTTCGCCTCGACCCCGGACAGGCGGTGGCGGACGTCGGCTGCGGCTCCGGCCGGGCCGTCGCCGAACTCGCCGGACGCGGGGCGAAGGCGGTCGGCGTCGACCCCGACCCGGGGATGCTTCTCGCCGCCCGCCAACGCTGGCCGCGGCTGGACTTCGAGGCGGGAACCGCGGAAGCGCTGCCGCTCGCGGACGGTTCCGTGGCCGGGTACCGCGCGGACAAGGTGTTCCACGACGTTCGCGATCTGACGGCAGCCTTCGCCGAGGCTCGCCGCGTGCTGGCACCGGGCGGACGGATCGTGCTGGCGGGCCAGGACTGGGACACCGTCGTGATCGACTCCGACGACCCCGCGCTGACCCGCACGATCGTCCACGCCCGCGCGGACCTGGTGACCAACCCCTCGGTCGCCCGCTCTTACCGGACTCTGCTGCTGGACAACGGGTTCACCGACGTTTCGGTCGAGGCGCCGACGGCGGTCTTCACCGACGCCACGATGCTGCCGATGGCGACCGGCCTCGCCGAAGCGGCTCGCGCGGCCGGAGCGATCGACCGAGAACTCGCCGACGCGTGGATCGCGGAACAGACCGACCGCGCCACGGACGGTCGGTTCTTCGTGGCGGTTCCGTTGTTCGTCGCGGCGGCTGCTCGGCCTTGATCTGTTGGGGCTACGGGGTTTGGTGCGTCTCGCCGTCGGACTTCGGGCAGTTCGCCTCGTTTCGGGCGTTCCAGGCTGCCAGCATCTTCTCGTACCGCGACTCGACTCGGCGTTGCGGCGGGCTTGCCACGGGGACACGGCCAGGCGCTGGGTCACCAGGAGGTCGCAGGACCCGATCCGGGCGGCTTCGAGTCCTCCCGCGGCGAGGATCGCGAGCATCGCGTTGGCCATCGACTCGTCGATCGCGGAGGTGAGTTTCGCGAAAGCGGCGCATTCTTCGTGTTCCTGATGCGGGTCGTCTCCCCAAGCTTCGTGCGCCGCGTCGAAGAGTTGCGGTCCCAGCTGCCACGAGACCAGCACGCCGTCGAGTTCTGGACGGCGGACGGCGACGATCGCGCCGGACATGCCGGTCGGCGCCGGGTCGGGGATCACCCGCAGTCCGGCCGCGACGAGTTCGTCCTGGACGATCCGGACGAGGGCTTCGAGGCGGTGCAGCCGGGTGAGTTCGTTCGCGGTCACGCCTAGGCCTTCCCGGTGCCGTCGGTGCTCGGGCAGTGCGTTTCGCAGTCAGGGTTCCCGCATCCGGCGCGGACAGGGCTGCTTGCATTCAAGGGGATCCGGCGTCGGTGGCCGGATTGATGGGAAATGCGATTCTCGGGGCGAAGCCGTTCGGTTGCGGGGTATTCATCCGTTCCTGGCCACTGTTTCGCGCAAATCGCCTGTCAGGGCGCGAATCGGAGTGTTCGGCGCGGTCGCCTGCCGCGCGGCTCCTCCGGTGTTTTGCCTATGCTGCAAGGGGAAGGGGAGGGCTGATGGCGGACACTGAGTACCAAGGTGAGATGGACCGGGGCCGGGCTGCGCTGGCGGCGCGGGATTACCGGGCGGCCTACCGGCATTTCGGGCGTGCGCACAACCTCGGCCACGACGTGCTGGCCGACCACCTCGCGGCGCACCGCGGACTGTTGGCCACCGCGTGGAAGCAGCGACGGTTCGATCGGGCGGTCGCGCAGCTCTTCCTGATGGGCGGGGCTGCCCTGTTTGACCGCAAACCGGCCGGTGCCGCCTGAGCGGTGCGTGCCCGAGCCGCACTTTGTCCGGGGACGTACTATTATGGGCGGGCAGGGATGCGGGGACAGGCTTGCGGCGGACCGGACGGTCTGCCGGGGCGCGGGTGCGCAGTTAAGGTCGAGGGATGTCGACAGCAGTGGGCGGGTCAGCGAAAAACGGCTCCCGGACGGGGCGTCGGGTCAGCCTGGAGGCGCCGGCGGATCTTGCCGCGGCGCCGGGATATGGGGCTCGCCGGCTGTATCAGGCGTATTTGGCGGCTTGGAATCGGCATGTCGATTCGGTGCTGACCGGGCCGCAGTTCGCGGTGCTGTCGGCGGTGCGGGCTTATCCGGGGTTTGATCAGACCGCGTTGGCCAAGGCCGTGGCGCTGGATACCTCGACGATGGCTGACGTCTGTCGGCGATTGGAGAACCGGGGCCTGATCGCGCGGGGTCCCGCGCCGCATGATGCTCGGGCGAAGGTGCTGACGCTGACGGAGGACGGGGCGGCCGCGTTCCGCGAGGTGACTCGGCGGACGCGGAAGCTGGATCAGGCGCTGCTGGCAGACTGCCCGGAGGACCGGCGGGCGGAGATCGCGGGGATGCTGAACGAGTTAGGTGCGTTGTGGGAGGCGGTTGCCGAGCGGTCGGAGATTTGACGCGCTTGGTCGCTCGCGTGGGTCCTGAGGGGAACCCTCAGGAACTCTGATTCCGTCAGGGTTCCCCTCACGACCAGCGCAAGTCCGTGAAGGGCTCCTTGAGGGAATCGGAGCCCCTCAAGGAGCCCTTCGCGAACAACCTGCTCAACAGTCACCCGCGCACCCGGCTATCGAGGCACCCAGCCCCTGCCCTGCACCCCGATACGAAGCCTCCCTGCGGTCTGGGGTTGCTTGTCAAGGCATCTTTCCCGCCTTGACAAGCAACCCCGAACCGTCAGCACAAT
>NZ_JBSFNS010000136.1:0-19010 GCF_053587275.1 Amycolatopsis sp. NPDC003676 | reverse complement strand
CTTGTCAAGGCGGGAAAGATGCCTTGACAAGCACCCCCGAACCGCAGGGAGGCTTCGTATCGGGGTGCGGGGGAGGGGCTGGGTGCCTCGATAGTCGGGTTCAGCGCCTGCGGTTCGAGGTGGGTGCCTCCATGAGTGGGTGCGGCGGTGCGGTTCGCGGTGGGCTTGGGCTAGCGCCCCAATGTGGCGTTGGGTGCATGTGACGCACCGAATGCCGCATTGGGTGCGTGGGGCGCACCCGATGCCGCATTGGGGCGCGTCGCGGCGGCGAGCGAGCAGGTGGGCTGGCGGGCTGTGAAGGGCTCCTTGAGGGAATCTGGTTCCGTGAGGGGCTCCTTGAGGGAATGTGGGTCGTGAGGGGAACCCCTGAGGGAATCTGAGTACGTGAAGGTGGCCCTCACGTACGTCGGCGGGTCGTGAGGGGAACCCTCAGAGGGTGTTGTGGAACCTGGGTGGTTAGTCGTCGTGGTCTTCTGCTAGGCGGCGGGCTGCTTCGGTTTCGATGGGGCCGCGGGGTTCGATGTGTTCGTCGGCGAGGCGGGCGGCCATGAGCCGGATCATGGCGAATTGGATCATGGCTTCGGCGTGGGCGGTTTTGCGTTCGTAGTCGCGGGTCAAGCGTCTGCACCTCGTGAGCCAGCCGAAGGTTCGTTCCACCACCCACCGGCGGGGCAGCACCTGGAACCCTTTCACATCGGCGTTGCGGGGCACCGCGACGATCTCGATGTTCTCGGTCTCGCGGGCCCAGCCAACGAGGGTGGTGTCTTTGGAGTTGACGTAGCCGCCGTCGACCCACACCAGGCCAAGCCGGGGAAAGGCCCGCCGGATCCCGGTCAGGATCCGGCGGGCTCCGGGCCGGTCCTGCACCGACGCCGAGGTCACCGCCACGCCCAGCAGCAGCCCGAGCGTGTCGACCAGGACATGCCGTTTGCGGCCCCGCACCCGTTTCCCCGCGTCGTAGCCGATGTGTTCGCCGCCTTCGACGGTTTTCACCGACTGCGAGTCCAGCACCGCCGCCGACGGTTGCGGGTCGCGGCCGTCGCGCTCGCGCACCTTGTCGCGCAGCACGTCGTGCACCCGGGCCCAGGTGCCGTCCGCGGTCCAGGCGGCGAACACCCGATACGCGGTGGTCCACGGCGCGAGATCACGCGGCGCCAGCCGCCACGCGCACCCGCTGACCAGCACATAGCTGATCGTGTCGATCACCAGCCGACGCGAATGCACCCGCGGACGCCCACCCAGACCCGGATGCCTCTTGGGCAGCAGCGGCTCGATCACCGCCCACTGCGCATCCGTCAACGACGAGCCATAGGCCGGTTTGCACACACAGACGCACACCCGGCTTGATGATCACCACCGCCGCACCACTACCACAGCCGACACACCGAGCCGATCACCAGGTTTCACAACACCCTCTCAGGGAATCTGTTTCCCTCAGGGTGGCCCTCACGGACACTGAAGGCCGGGGTCAGCCCAGGGAGCGCGCTGCTTCGGTTGCTTGCCGGGCGTAGGACCGTCCGAACAGGACTGTGTGCACCAGCAGCGGGAAAAGCTGGTGCAGTGCGATTCGCTCTCGGTATCCGTCCGCCAGGGGTGCGACCTCGTTGTAGGCGGCCACGATCCGCCCTAGTTGCGGGCAGCCGAACAGGTGCAGCATCGCCAGATCGGTCTCCCGGTGCCCGCCGTGCGCGGCTGGGTCGATCAGCACCGCTCCGCCGGAATCCCACAGGACGTTTCCGCTCCACAGATCTCCGTGCAGCCGCGCGGGTGGTTCAGGCGGGCCAGCTATCGACGGGATTCGTGCGCAGGCGCGCTCGAAGACCGCTGTGTCGAGGATCTCGGACGCCATCCGGACGTAGGGGCGGATTCGGTATTCGGCGTACCACTCCGGCCATGACTCGCCTGGTGAGTTGCGCATCGGCGCGGTCCCGATCCATGCGTCCGTCAGGCCGTCCGGGGGAGGGGCGCCGAAAGCGGGGGCTCCGGCTGAGTGCAGGCGGGCGAGGCTGCGGCCGAACTCCTCGGCGTGCGAAGGCGTGGTCTCGGCCACCCGGTCCAGCACCAGCCACGTGTCGTCCGCGCCGTGCACTCGGGGAATCCGCACTGCGTCCGCCGCGGCCAGCCAGCGCAGTCCGGCTGCCTCGTCTCGGGTCGCGCCTGGAGCGTGGCCCCGTTTCACCATCGCGTCGAGGTGCTGGTGGCCGTCGGTCAATACGACCTCGCTGAGGGTGCCTGAGGAGCCTCGCGAGACTGTCTCGAACCCGGTGAGCCGCGTCGCCGCCGCGGCCGGACCTTCGTTCTGTTGCCCGGAAACCACGTCCTCGACGCTACGGGCGCGCACCGGCGGCCGCTGAACGGCTCCGCCTCGGCAGGTGCCCCGCAGCCGGTCTTGTCAACCCTCTGGCCTAGACTCGGATATCCCGGTCAGCAGGTGACCGGGGCGGTCCCGAGGGACTGTCCGCCCCCATCGTTTACCGCTCGAGGAGAAGACCTTGAAGAGCACCGTCGAGCAGCTCAGCCCGACGCGAGTGAAGATCAATGTCGAGGTGCCGTTCGACGAGCTCAAGCCGAACTTCGACGCCGCGTACCGGAAGATCGCCCAGCAGGTGCGGGTCCCCGGTTTCCGTCCCGGCAAGGTCCCCGCTCGCGTCCTGGAAAGCCGGATCGGCCGCGCGCCGGTGCTCGACGAGGTCGTCAACGAGGCCATCCCGGCCAAGTACATCGAGGCCGTCCGCGCGGGCGAGGTCCGGACGCTCGGCCAGCCCGAGTTCGAGGTGACCAAGCTCGAGGACCGCGAGGTGCTGGAGTTCAGCGCCGAGGTCGACGTGCGGCCGGAGATCGAGCTGCCCGACCTCGCCGGCCTCGAGATCAGCGTCGACGACGTCGAGACCACCGACGAAGAGGTCGCCGAGCAGCTCGACGAGCTGCGCGCCCGCTTCGGCATCCTGACCGGCGTCGAGCGCCCGGCCCAGACCGGCGACTTCGTGTCGATCGACCTCTCGGCCAGCGTCGACGGCAAGGCCGTCGAAGAGGCCTCCACCACCGGCCTGTCCTACGAGATCGGCTCCGGCCAGCTCGTGGACGGCATCGACGAGGCCATCGTCGGCGCCAGCGCCGGCGAGACCAAGGTGTTCACCACCAAGCTGGTCGCGGGCGAGTTCGCCGGCCAGGACGCCGAGGTCACCGTCACCGTGCAGTCGGTCAAGGAGCGCGAGCTTCCCGAGGCCGACGACGAGTTCGCCCAGCTGGCGAGCGAGTTCGACACGATCGACGAGCTGCGCGAGGACCTGCGCACCCGGCTCGGCCGCGTCAAGACGATGCAGCAGGGCGTCCAGGCGCGCGACAAGGTCCTCGAGATCCTCCTGGAGCGCACCGAGGTGCCGCTGCCGGAGAAGGTCCTCGAGGCCGAGATCGAGAACCGCAAGCACGACGCGATCCACCCGTTCGACCACGACGAGGACCAGTTCGCCAAGGCCCTCGAGGCCGAGGGCCGCACCCTCGACGAGTTCAACGCCGAGGTCAAGGAAGAGTCGGAGAAGGCCGTCCGCACGCAGCTGCTGCTGGACACCATCGCCGACAAGGAGAAGACGTCGGTCAACGACGGCGAGCTCACCGAGCGGATCATCTACCAGGCGCAGCGCTTCGGCGTCAGCCCGGACGAGTACGTGCAGCGGGCCCAGCAGTCTGGCCAGCTGACCGCGATCTACGCCGACGTGCGCCGCGGCAAGGCGCTCGCCTCGGTCGTGCGCGGCACCACGGTGAAGAACGCGTCCGGGTCCGAGGTCGACCTGACCGAGCTGTTCGGCGCGGACGAAGAAGCCCCCGCCGAGGAGACGCAGGTCACCGAAGAAGCGGCGGCGACCCCCGCGGAGTAAAGCTGTAAGCGAACTTGGGCGGTGTCAGGCATTCTGCACCGCCCAAGTTCGTTAGGGTCGGTTGCAAGATCTCAAGCATCTGAACACGACAGCGGCGGCGCGGCTCTCACAGGCGGCCCGTCGCCGGTGAAAAGGCAGGCAGACGTGAAGCAGCACATGCCCGAGGGGCGGACCGGCACCGCGGGGCTCAACCTCACCGACTCGGTGTTCGAGCGGTTGCTCCAGGAGCGCATCGTCGTTCTCGGCTCCGAGGTCAACGACGAGGTCGCCAACCGGCTCACCGCGCAGCTCCTGCTGCTCGACGCGGACGACGCCGAATCGGACATCCGGTTCTACATCAACTCGCCGGGCGGCTCGGTGACCGCCGGGTTCGCGATCTACGACACCATGCAGCTGATCCGCCCGGACGTGGCGACCTACGCGATGGGCATGGCGGCCTCGATGGGGCAGTTCCTGCTCTCCTCGGGCACCCCGGGCAAGCGCTACGCGCTCCCGCACGCTCGCATCCTGATGCACCAGCCGTCCGCGGGCGTCGGCGGCACCGCCTCCGACATCGCGATCCAGGCGGACCTGTTCAACAAGTGGAAGCAGGAGCTCGCGAAGATCACCGCCGAGCAGACCGGGCAGACCACCGAGCAGATCATCAAGGACGGCGACCGCGACCGCTGGTTCACCGCGCAGGAGGCGAAGGACTACGGCTTCGTCGACCACGTGCTGACCCGCGACAGCGGCCTGACCTCGAGCAACTGAGCCCGCAAGCACACAGGAGAGCGTCATGAGCAACTTCCGGCTCCCGGGTGACTTCCGGGCCCCGCAGACTCCCCAGTCGCGGTACATCCTCCCGTCCTACGTCGAGCGCACCAGCTACGGCGTGAAGGAGTCCAACCCGTACAACAAGCTGTACGAGGAGCGGACGATCTTCCTGGGCGTGCAGGTGGACGACGCGTCGGCCAACGACGTGATGGCCCAGCTGCTGCACCTCGAGCACGAGGACCCGGACCGCGACATCAGCATCTACATCAACTCCCCGGGCGGGTCGTTCACGTCGCTGATGGCGATCTACGACACCATGCAGTACATCCGCCCGGACATCTCGACCGTGTGCCTCGGCCAGGCCGCCTCGGCAGCCGCGGTGCTGCTGGCGGCGGGCACGCCGGGCAAGCGCATGGCGCTGCCGAACGCGCGCGTGCTGATCCACCAGCCGGCGACCGAGGGCACCTACGGGCAGGTCTCGGACCTGGAGATCCAGGCCAACGAGATCCAGCGCGTGCGCCGCCAGATGGAGGTCATCCTGGCGAAGCACACGAACAAGGAACCGGACGAGATCAAGGCCGACATCGAGCGGGACAAGATCCTCACCGCCGAAGAGGCCAAGGCCTACGGCCTGATCGACGAGGTGCTTCCGTACCGGAAGGCCTCGGCGAACTGACCGCGACGGGCCGGTGCGCGGCGAATCCGCGACGCGCACCGGTCCGCTGGTCTAGTGTCGGTCGTCGACGTGCCCTATGGGGGTCGGGTGTTCCCGCCCGCGCCTTCGGGCGGGTACCGTCGATGGCAATGCGTGTTGGTCCCGGGAACGCCTGGCAGTCGCGGGGCCGCCATCCAGTAGTGCAGGTGCGCTCGCGCACCGGAGGGGACGAGGTCAACGGCCATGGCACGGATCGGTGACGGCGGCGACCTGCTGAAGTGTTCTTTCTGCGGCAAGAGCCAGAAGCAGGTGAAGAAGCTCATTGCCGGGCCAGGGGTCTACATCTGCGATGAGTGCATCGACCTCTGCAACGAGATCATCGAAGAGGAACTGGCCGAAGCCGGCGACGTGAAGCTCGACGAGCTCCCGAAGCCCGCCGACATCCACGAGTTCCTCGAGCAGTACATCATCGGCCAGGACGACGCGAAGAAGACGCTCGCGGTCGCGGTGTACAACCACTACAAGCGGATCCAGGCCGACGACAAATCCGGCCCGAAGGACTCCAAGGACGAGCCGGTCGAGCTGGCCAAGTCCAACATCCTGATGCTCGGCCCCACCGGCTGCGGCAAGACCTACCTCGCGCAGACGCTGGCGAAGCTGCTGAACGTCCCGTTCGCCATCGCCGACGCCACCGCGCTCACCGAGGCGGGCTACGTCGGCGAGGACGTCGAGAACATCCTGCTCAAGCTGATCCAGGCGGCGGACTACGACGTCAAGCGCGCCGAGACCGGCATCATCTACATCGACGAGGTCGACAAGATCGCCCGCAAGAGCGAGAACCCGTCGATCACCCGCGACGTGTCCGGCGAGGGCGTGCAGCAGGCGCTGCTGAAGATCCTCGAGGGCACCACCGCGTCGGTGCCGCCCCAGGGCGGGCGCAAGCACCCGCACCAGGAATTCATCCAGATCGACACCACGAACGTGCTGTTCATCGTCGCGGGCGCGTTCGCCGGGCTGGAAAAGATCATCAACGAGCGGGTCGGCAAGCGCGGCCTCGGCTTCGGCGCGGAGATTCGCACCAAGGCCGAGATCGAGGGCAGCGACGTGTTCTCCGAGACCATGCCGGAGGACCTGATCAAGTTCGGGCTGATCCCGGAGTTCATCGGCCGGCTCCCGGTCGTGGCGACGGTGAACCACCTGGACAAGGAATCGCTCGTCTCGATCCTGACGCAGCCGCGCAACGCGCTGGTGAAGCAGTACAAGAAGCTCTTCGAGATGGACAACGTCGAGCTGGAGTTCACCAAGACCGCGCTCGAGGCCATCGCCGACCAGGCCGTGCTCCGCGGCACCGGCGCCCGCGGCCTGCGCGCGATCATGGAGGAAGTCCTCCAGCCGGTCATGTACGACATCCCGAGCCGCGAGGACGTGGCGAAGGTCGTGATCACCGAGCAGACCGTGCGGGAGAACGTCAACCCCACGATCGTGGCTCGCCAGCCGTCGCGCCGCACTCGCAGCGAGCGCGGCGAAAAGTCGGCCTGACCCGGCGTCCGCCGGGCGTTAGCAGGAGTCGGCTGTCCGGGTGTCGGCGGCAGGCGCGATAATGGACAGGATGACAACCGTGCCGCTGACCGCACCCCGGGGGGACGAGACTGCCGACCCCGGCGAAGCGGTACCCGCCGAGACCGAGCCCGCAGCCGCGCCGGTCGTCGGCATCCTGGAGCTGAGCGAGCGGGTAGCCGCGTCCGTGTTCACGCGCTTCCCGTGGCTGCCCCGCGCGTCCGAGATCATGCTGGCGCTGTGCACGCTGGTCTGCCTGGTCGCGGTCGGCACCCGGCTGTCGGCGCTGCCGCTGCTGCCGATCCCGCTGTTCGTGGTGGCGTGGCTGTTCCTGCGCCGGTGGCGTGCGTCGGAGACCCGGGCGCTTCAGCTGCGCTGGTCGCTGCTGACGGCGCTCGCGGGGCTGGTCGGGTTCTGGGTGATGTCCGTCGTGGCCCGCTGGGTCTCGTAACTCGCTCGCGGCGAGCGTCCTTCGCGGTGAACGATTGCCGCCATGGATGCGGTAGTGCAGTGGGTGTGCACCTCGTGGACGAAGAAATCCCGCGGCGGGGCGGAGGCGCGGCTCGCCGCAACGCGGCCCCGATCGCGTTCCCGCTTCCGGCGTTGACCGCGCCCTTCACTCACGTGGTGCGGATGGGCGAAGAGACGGATTTCGAGCCGCGGTCCGAGGCCTGGGACGGCGTGGCGGAAAAAGCACGGGCGGAGCTGTATTCGATGGTTCGCCTCAACGAGGCGGACGACCTGCTGCGGGTGAGACTGGAAGCGATCCGCTACGCGAGCCCCAAGCGTCCGAGCCGACCACCGGCGCATCGGCTGGCCCGCGGGGAATGGCTGCGGTGGCAGGTGAATTACCGCTTCAGCGGTTACAGCACCGATTGGCGTTACCGGCTGGACACCCTGAACATCGCGTATGGCCCGGTGTCGCCGGATCAGTTCCTGGGCACGCCGACCCACGTGATCGACGAACTGGCGACTCTCTTCTGACCTCGGCGAAGCAGGCTCACGCCTTCTGCCGCAAATGCTTCCCCAAGAACCCCACCATGCTGGGAACCGTCGTCCGGAAGAACGTGTCGCTGTGCTTCCCGTGCGCCGTATACCCAATCGTCGGGTGCGTTTCCGCGATATACCGCCGCACACCGGTGATGAACGGATCTTCCGTCCCGCAGTAAACCGCCGTCGGAATGCCCTGCAGGGACGACTGATGGCGCAGCGGGTCGAGCGAAGTCCAGTCGGTCATGCCGGTGAAAATGCGGCGTTTCGCCATTTCCGGCCACGATGTCAGCAGCGCGGGCGCGATCGCGGCGACCGCGGCGGGCGGTTGGCGGCGTTCGGCGCGGCGGCGGGCGTACAGGAGGGCTCCGAAGCCGCCCATCGAGACTCCGGCGCAGGCGAACGGCACGCCGTCCGTGCCGCCGAAGCCGCGGGCTCGCAGCCACTGCGGGACTTCTTCCAGCAGCATCGCCATCGGGTCGTCGCCGGGGCGGACCTGGTGCCAGTAGTTGTCGCCGCCGTCGACCGCGACGAAGCCGTACGCCGGCACGGCTTTGCGCGCGACGTCGCTGCCCAGTTGCTTCAGCAGGCCGCTCGGCGCGGCGGAGCGCGCGGATCCGTGCAGGCCGTGCAGCATCAGGGACATCGGCAGACCGGCTGGGGGCTTCTTGCTCGGCAATTGGAAAACGAGGTCCACTTCCCGGCCGCGGGCGTGGGAGTAGACGCGTTCCACCCGCATGCTGCCGAGCTGGGTCACCGGCGTCGACGACGTCACGCCCAGTGCCCGCTGCATCGCTTGGTTGAACGGCACCACGCCGGTCGCGCTCCCCACCGCGAGCCCGGCGATGCCGAGGCCCGAGGCGCCCGCGATCAGCATGGACCGGCGGCTCACCCGCCTTCGGCCCTCAGTCTCCTCGCTCACCCAATCCCCCTCACCCATATAGCGTAAGACGTGGCGAAGGGACAAAACGTTGCCTTCAGAAGATCTTCATGCGGTTGTTGTGATCAGACCCACGGACGCCCGAGCGGCGGCAGGGCTGTCTCCGAGCCCGACGACGAGCGTCACGCAGAGTGGCGAGAGCACCTCGGTCACTCCCCGGTCGCCCCGGCCGAAGTGGCCCAGCAGTTCGAGGGTGACATAGCCGTGGATCGCGCTCCAGATCTGTGAGGCGACCGACAGCGGATCGCCCTTGAGCCGTCCGGCCTCGATCGTGCGCGAGACGGCCGCGACCATGCCCCGGAACGACGCCGCGGCCTCGCTGTCCGGGCTCTCCTTCAAAAGGTCGCCAACCGCTTGTCCGTGCGCGCCCGCCTCTCGGAACATGAGCGTGAACAGCTCCGGATGCTCCACCGCGGTGCGGCGGTAGGCCAGCGCGAGGCGGTACAGATCGGCCACCGGATCGTCGCTCTGCCCGACCGTCGCCATGTTCGCGATCAGCCGCCGAAACCCTTCTCGCGCAACGGCATCGACGAGCGCGGCCATGCCGCCGAAATGGGTGTACACGGCCATTGTGGACGCGCCGATCTCGGCCGCCAGCTTGCGGGCCTGCAGTGCTTCCGCGCCGCCGTCGGCCAGCAGCCGGATCGCCGCCTCGACCAGTTGCGTCCGCGCGTGTTCGCCCCGAGTCCGCTCGTTCATGCTTGCCAGTATCCCATAACCCTGTTATACCGGTGACCATAACCACGTTATGGACGGAGCATGTCATGGGAAATCTCTTCCTCGAAGGCAACTTCGCGCCGGTCGAGCGCGAGTACACGAGCACCCGCCTGACGGTGACCGGGCAGCTGCCCGACTACCTCGACGGCCGCTACCTGCGCAACGGGCCGAACCCGACCGACCCGGATCCGGAAACGCACCACTGGTTCCTCGGCCGCGGCATGGTGCACGGCGTGCGGCTGCGCGACGGCCGGGCCGAGTGGTACCGCAGCCGCCGCGTCGGCACCGACGAGGGCGGGGCCAACACCAACGTCATCGGGCACGCCGGGCGCACGATCGCGCTAGTGGAGGGCGGGATGCCGCAGTGGGAGCTCAGCGAGGAGCTGGACACCTTGGGCATCTGCGACTTCGACGGCACCCTCTCCGGATACACCGCGCACCCGAAGCGCGACCCGCGCACCGGCGAACTGCACGCCGTCTCGTACCAATTCGGGCTGGGGAACAAGGTCCAGTATTCGGTGGTCGGCACCGACGGCCGGGCGCGGCGCACGGTCGACGTCGAGGTCACCGGTGCGCCGATGATGCACGACTTCTCGCTCACCGAACGGTATGTCGTGTTCTACGACCTGCCGGTCACCTTCGATCCGGACCAGGCCCCGGTGCCGGTCGACGTGCCCGACCCGCTGACCGCGCGCACCGGTCGCGGCGTGAGTTCCTTGCCGTACCGGTGGAATCCGGACTATCCGGCGCGCATCGGCGTGATGCCGCGCGAGGGGGACAACAGCGACGTCCGCTGGTTCGACGTCGGCCAGTGCTACGTCTTCCACCCGCTCAACGCTTACGACGAGGACGACCGGATCGTGCTCGACGTCGTCCGGCACCCGAAGATGTTCGACCGCGCGCTGCACGGCCCGGCCGAAGGCGAGCCGACGCTCGACCGGTGGACCGTCGACCTCGCGCTCGGGAAAGTCGTCGAAGAACGGATCGACGAGCACGGCCAGGAGTTCCCGCGAGTGGACGAACGTCTCGTCGGTTTGCCGCACCGGTACGGCTACGCGACGGCGCTCGACGACCGGTCTCGCAGCGTCGGCGCGGTGTACAAACACGACCTGCGCAAGGGTTCCGTGGAGGCGCACCGGTTCGGTCCCGGACGCGAGCCAGGCGAGTTCGTGTTCGTTCCGTCCCGGGCGGACGCGGGCGAGGACGAGGGCGTGCTGATGGGCTACGTCTACGACGCGGCCGAAGCGCGCAGCGACCTCGTCCTGCTCGACGCGGGCACCCTCGAAACCGTTGCCGCCGTGCATCTTCCGGATCGGGTCCCGCACGGTTTCCACGGCAACTGGGTGCCCGCCGGAGCGTGATTACGTCAGCAGCCGCTGGTCTCCGGTGTAGAGGTTCATGCTGTCGCCGCGCAGGAAACCGATGAGCGTCATGCCGTTCTCCTCGGCCAGTTCCACCGCGAGCGACGACGGCGCGGACACCGCGGCGAGCAGCCCGATGCCGGCCATCGCGGCCTTCTGCACCAGTTCGAACGAGGCGCGGCCGGAGACCAGCAGCCCCAGATCCGGGGCGGGGATCCGGCCCGCCTGCAGGGCCCAGCCGAGCACCTTGTCCACCGCGTTGTGCCGTCCGACGTCCTCGCGCACCACGACGAGCTGACCGTCCGAAGTGAACAGTCCGGCGGCGTGCAGGCCGCCGGTGGACGAGAACACCTTTTGCTGTTCCCGCAACCGATCCGGCATCTGGGTGAGGACGTCGGTCTTCACGGTGAACTCGGACGCGCCGGGGGAGAACCGGCTGCGCAGCTTCACCGCGTCGAGCGCGGCCTTGCCGCAGACGCCGCACGACGAGGTGGTGTAGAAGTTCCGCTCGACGCCCGTGTCCGGCGGGGCGACGCCCTCGGCGAGTGCGATGTCGAGCACGTTGTAGGTGTTGCGGCCTTGGTCGTCGACACCGTCGCAGTAACGCGCGACAGCCACGTCCTCACGGGACCCCAGCACGCCTTCGGACAGCAGGAAGCCGTGCGCCAATTCGACGTCGTGGCCGGGAGTGCGCATTGTCACTGCCAGCGCCTTGCCGCCGACCCGCAGCTCCAAGGGCTCCTCGGCGGCCAGCGAGTCCGGCCGGCGCCGCTCGCCGGTCGCGGAGATCCGCCGTACCGGCCGCCGTACCGTCACTCTGCCCATCGCCTGCTCCGCTCGTCCTCGTTGTCCGCTTCGGCGTCGATTTTTGTTGTCATCGACAAGACATTCTCAAGTCATTCGACAGTCATCCGGCGCAACGCCGAGGATCTGGTAAACCATTCCCAGCACCTCGTCACTGTTGGGAGGAGACCGCCGATGGCTGTCCCCGGCTTCCTTGCCCGTTCCCGCATCGTCGCACCGCCTGGCTGGACCCGCTGGCTCGTGCCGCCCGCTGCGCTGTCCATCCACCTGTCGATCGGCCAAGCCTACGCGTGGAGCGTCTTCAAGACGCCGCTGGAGAAGACCCTGGGACTGTCCGGCACGCAATCCGGGCTGCCGTTCCAGCTCGGCATCGTGATGCTGGGCCTTTCCGCCGCGTTCGGCGGCACGCTCGTGGAGAAGAACGGCCCTCGCTGGGCCATGGCCGTCGCCACGGTCTGTTTCTCCACCGGGTTCCTGCTCGCCGCGCTCGGCGTCGCGACCGGACAGTTCTGGCTCGTCGTGGCCGGTTACGGCGGCGTGGGCGGGATCGGTCTCGGCATCGGCTACATCTCGCCGGTGTCGACGCTGATCAAATGGTTCCCGGACCGGCCGGGCATGGCCACCGGGATCGCGATCATGGGCTTCGGCGGCGGCGCGCTGATCGCGTCGCCGTGGTCGTCGGCGATGCTCGGCACCTCGCCCACGACCGGCGACATCGCGACGGCGTTCCTGATCCACGGGATCGTGTACGCGGTGTTCATGACGATGGGCGTGCTGATCGTCCGGGTTCCCGCCGACGACTGGCGTCCGGCGGGCGCGGTCAAGCAGGCCGCCGCGAAACCGATGATCTCCACGGCGAACGTCTCTGCGGCGAACGCGCTGAAGACGCCGCAGTTCTGGTGTCTCTGGATTGTCTTGTGCCTCAACGTGACCGCGGGCATCGGCATCCTGGAGAAGGCCGCGCCGATGATCACCGATTTCTTCAAGGGCACCTCCGCCCCGGTCGGCGCCGCGTCCGCCGCCGGGTTCGTCGCGCTGCTCTCGCTGACCAACATGCTGGGCCGGTTCGTCTGGTCGTCGGCCTCGGATCTGGTGGGGCGCAAGAACATCTACCGGTTCTACCTCGGCGTCGGCGCGCTGCTGTACCTCGTGATCGCGTTGACCACGAACTCCTCGAAGCTCGTGTTCGTGCTGTGCGCGATGCTGATCCTGTCCTTCTACGGCGGCGGGTTCTCGACGCTCCCGGCGTACCTCAAGGACCTGTTCGGCACCTATCAGGTCGGCGCGATCCACGGCAGGCTGCTGACCGCGTGGTCGGCGGCGGGCGTGCTCGGGCCGCTGATCGTGGACGGGATCGCGGACAGCCAGAAGGCCGCGGGCAAGACCGGGCCGGACCTGTACCAGCTGTCGTTCTGGATCATGATCGGCCTGCTGGTGGTCGGGTTCGTCGCGAACGAATGCGTGCGCCCGGTGAAGGAGAAGCTCCACGAGCCGGCCGGGCAGGCCGCGGTGGGGAGTGAAGCCTGATGACGAGTGCCGAGGGCCGTTCCAGCGGCCGGACTGTCCTGCTGGTGATCGCCTGGCTGTGGGTGCTCGCCCCGTTCGCCTACGGCGTGGTCGAGCTGATCCGGAAGGTGGTCGGGCTCTTCGGCGGCTGAGCCGCCGGCGAACGCTGTTCCTAAAATTAGCACTGGACAAATGGTCAAGAGTCGTTGACCATTGTCCCCATGACTGGGGACGACCAGGCGGGCTATGTCCCGCCCCAAGAATCTGTCCAGGTGGAGACGACCGATCAGCTGCGCGCGGTCAGCAACGTCGTGCGGCACCGCGTGCTCGCGGTGCTGCGCGACGGGCCCGCGACGATCACGCAGGTCGCCGAGCAGCTGGACATCGCGAAAGGCAGTTCCAGCTACCACATGCGGGTGCTGGAGCGGGCCGGGCTCGTGCACGTCGTGCGCACGCGGAAAGTGCGTGGTGTGCTGGAGCGCTACTACGCGCACGTCGGCAAGAGCATCGAGCTGCCCGAACCCGCCGCGGGACAGCGAGATGTGCTGATGCAGCACGCGATCAACGACCTCTCGACCGCTCCCGAGGGCTCGCGCCGGTATGTTCGGATGCAGCACACGCGGATCAGCGAGACGCAATTCGAGGAGTTCGAGCGCCGGCTGGCCGGACTGCTCGACGAGCTGCGGGACGCGCGCGACGCCGACGAGGCAGCCGCCACCGTCGCGGTCGCGTTCTTCCGTCCGGGGCCGGGTGCGGCCCGATGACCAATCCGAAGATGCCTCCCGCGTTCAGTCGCTTGTGGACCGCCGCGACAGTCAGTTCCCTAGGCGACGGTGCGTATGTCGCGGCTCTGCCGTTGCTGGCGCTGTTGCTGGACAGCGATCCGCTGGTGGTCAGTCTGGTGACGGTGGCGGTGCTCGCGCCGTATCCGGTGGCCGGGCTGTTCGCCGGCGCCCTGGTCGACCGTTGGGACCGGCGGCGCACGATGTGGCTCGCCGACCTGGCGCGAGCGGTGTTGCTGGTGTTGACGGTCGTTGCGGGCGCGTTCGGCTGGCTCAGCATTCCGGTCCTGCTCGTGGTGGCGTTCCTGCTCGGTACTGGCACCCTGTTCTTCGACACTGCCGCGCAGGCCTACCTGCCGGATCTGCTCGCGCGGGACCAGACTTTGCTCCGGCGGGCCAATGGATACCTGCGCGGGGCGTCGACCGCCGCCGGGCAGTTCGCCGGACCGCCGGTCGGGAGTTTCCTTTTCACCGTCGGAAGAACGCTGCCGTTCGCGGTGAACGCGCTGACCTACGTGGCCAGCGCGGTGCTGATCCGGACGCTGCCGTCGGCTCCGGTGCCGAAACGCGAGCCGGGACGGACCGTGTGGGCGGACTCGAAAGAGGGTTTCGCGTACGTAGTAAAGGATCGGCTGCTGCTCGGCCTCGCCCTGCGGCCCGCGGTCGGGAACCTGGCGTTCGGCGCTTTCGGCGCGGTGCTGGTGGTTTTCGCCAAGGACGCGCTGGGCCTGCATTCCGCCGGATACGGGTTCCTGCTCGCCGCGGAAGCCGCCGGGGGACTGGTGGGCGCGATGGTGCTCGCCGGACCGCTGGAGAAGTGGCTCGGCACCGGGACCGCGCTCACCGTCACCGCGGTGATCGAGGGCGGCGCGGTGCTGGTGTTCGGCCTGGCCAGGGACCCGTGGCTGGCCGGAGCGATGTTCGCCCTGTGCGGCTGTGCCATGGCGACCACGATGGTGCTCGGCGGCTCGCTGCGACAGGTCGTGGTCCCGGCACGGCTGATGGGCCGAGTGGCCGCGGCTTCGCGCCTGGTCTCGGCCTCGGCCGCACCGGCAGGCGCCGCGCTCGGCGGCTGGCTCGCCGCGACGGCCGGGGTGCGGGTGCCGTACATCGGGGCGGCGGGGGTGCTCGTGTCGATGACGCTGGTGACGATGAGCATGACGAGCAACAAGCGGATCGAAGCGGCGCTCGCGCGAGCGAAGGAGGCTACTCCAGTCGCATAGCAGTCACGGCGGCGAAGAGGATCGGGAATAGCAAGGTGAGCGGGCAAACCGTGAGCCACACGCGGCGCGCTAGTCGTTTCGGCTTGCCCAGCGAAGCGACCAGCGCGCCGATTCCGGCCGCGACCGGCAGCGCGAAAAGCCCCCACATCGAGAAGGAGGCGAGCACGACGATCCTGAGCACGACCGGCCAGCTCAGCTCGTTCGAGCCAGCCGTCACTCCGATCGCGAGCCCGCAGAGCACCAAGGCGCTGACCAGGAACGCGCCCGCGCCGTGCAGTGCGCCGACGATCGCGGGGCGGGCTTGGGTCGGTTCGCTCGGGTCCGGGTCCACCTAAGGATCGTGGCAGGCCGGGAAGCGCGGCGGATGCGTGGAACTACTCGGTTCGGAGGCGGTCGAGCAGGCTTTCCCTCGCGGACTCCACGTGATGTTCGGCCACCCGGGCTAACCGTTCCCGGTCGCCGGCGCGAATCAGCTCCGCCAATTCCCGGTGCTCAGCCACCACGCGGGCCCGGTAATGCTCGTGTCCCAGCGAAACCCGTTGCAGCTGGAACAGGAACACCTGCGAGCGCACGGCTTCCCACGCCTCGGTGAGCCGTCCGTTGTCCGCCGCCGCGTAAACGCGGTCGTGGAAAGCGATATCCAGCGCCAGCAGTCGCGGGCCGTCCGCATTCGTGCGGACGGCCGTCGCCAGCTCCGCGACCAACGCGTCCAGCGCGTCCAGATCCTCGGCGGTCGCAGTGGTGCGCGCGGTGACCGCGGCGAGCCGGTCGAGGGCGGCGCGGACCGAGTAGACCTCGTTGACATCCTCGGCGGTTACGTCGACCACCGTGGTCGGGCGATGCCAGCCGCAGCGGACCAGGCCTTCCCGGGCCAGCTGGGCGATGCCCTCGCGCACCGAACCGCGGCTGATCTCCAGCGACGCGGCCAATTCGACCTCGCGCAAAGGCGCGCCGGGCCGGAAATGGCCGGCGAAGATCGCTTCGCGCACCCGGTCGGCGGCCTCGTCGGCGAGCCCGCGGCGCGCCGCCTTCCTCAGGGGGGTGACTTCCACGTGCTAATGTTGACATTCGGACATCGGCCGGTCAAGGTGAAGAAACCGATCCCCGCGCCGAAGGAGTGCCCCATGGCCGTCCGTCCCGCCTTCCACCTGGCCATACCGGTCGACGATCTGCCCAAGGCTCGCGAGTTCTACGGCACCGTGCTCGGGCTGTCGGAAGGGCGCTCGGCGGACGCGTGGGTCGACTGGAACTTCCACGGCCACCAGGTCGTCACGCACGTGGTCCCGGGCGCCCGGGCGGAAGCCGGCCGCAATCCCGTCGACGGGCACGACGTTCCGGTGCCGCATTTCGGGCTGGTGCTCGACGTCGACAGCTTCCAGGAGCTGGCCGGGCGGCTGCGCGCGGCGGGCACCGAGTTCGTGATCGAGCCGTATCAGCGGTTCGCCGGAGAGAAGGGGGAGCAGTGGACGATGTTCCTGCTCGACCCGGCCGGGAACGCGCTGGAGTTCAAGGCTTTCCGCGACGAGACGCAGTTGTTCGCGAAATGAACGTCCTCGTCACCGGAGCCTCGCGCGGGATCGGCCGCGCCATCGCCGTCGCCTTCGCCACCAGGGGCGACCGGATCGCTGTCCACTGTGGATCCAACCGGGAGGCCGCGCGCGAGACGCTCGAGGCGCTGCCCGGTTCCGGGCACGTGCTCGTGTCCGGCGACCTCGGGAATCCCGATGCCGCGCAGTGGATCGCCGACGTGGCCGAGGAACAACTCGGCGGCGTCGACGTGCTGGTCAACAACGCCGCGGTCGGGACTACTCCGGCCACCCGGACGCCGATCGGCGAGATGTCCTATCCGGACTGGCAGGAGGCGTGGCGGCGCACGCTGGACGTCAACCTCCTCGGCGCGGCCAACGTTTCCTTCCACGTCGCCCGACACCTGATGGCTCGCGGCGTGCCAGGACGGATCGTGAACATCGGGTCGCGCGGGGCGTTCCGGGGCGAACCCGAATACCTCGCGTACGGGGCGAGCAAGGCCGCGCTGCATTCGTTCGGCCAATCGCTCGCGGTTCAGTTGGCTCCGCACGGCATTTCGGTCACCTCGGTGGCTCCGGGTTTCACCGCGACCGAGCGAGTCGCGGACCGGGTCACCGACCAGGTGCGGGAGCAGAGTCCGTTCGGCCGGGTGGCCGAACCGGAGGAAATCGCCGAAGCGGTGGTGTTCCTGGCGTCGTCGGAGACGCCCTGGGCGTCCGGCTCCATCCTGGACATGAACGGAGCCTCACACCTGCGCTGAGCTGTGAGCTGCGTCACGAATGCAGCAGATCGGGGCCGCCGGACGTCCAGAAGGGCGTGCGGATCGCAGGGAAAGTTATCGCCGGCACGCTGTCGATGGCGGTGTTCGCCGGCACGGCTTACGGGTTTTCGACCCTGAGCGCGCTCGACGACATCACGCGCAGCGACGTCATCGGCGGCGGCGGATCGGTGGACGAAGGCCAAAAGCACGCCGACGGGGCGCTGGACATCCTGTTGGTCGGCCGGGACGCGCGCAAGGGTCCGGACGGGACCCCGTTGCCACAGAGCGTCCTGGACGAACTGCGCGCGGGCGCGAACGGCGACGACCTCACCGACACGTTGATCGTGCTGCGGATCCCGGACGGGCAGCAGGAGGTCAAGGCGTTCTCCATCCCGCGCGACTCGTACGTCTCCATGCCCGGCGGAAAAGGCAAGATCAACGCCGCGTTCGGCCGCGGCAAGGCGGCCGAGGCCTCGAAACTGCGCGCGGCCGGGGAAACCGACAAGGACAAGATCGAGCAGGACTCGATGACCGCGGCGCGCAAGTCGACGCGGCAGGCGGTCGAGGATCTCACCGGCGTCACCATCGACCACTACGCCGAGGTCAACCTGCTGAGCTTTTCCGAGATCAGCAAGGCCGTCGGCGGAGTCGAGGTGTGCCTGAAGAAGGCCACCAAGGACGAGAACTCGGGCGCGGACTTCCCGGCGGGCAAACAGCGGCTTTCCGGCGGTGCCGCGCTCGCTTTCGTACGGCAGCGCGACAATCTGCCCGGCACCGACTTCGGCCGGATGCGGCGGCAGCAGGTGTTCCTCGCTTCGATGGCGCACGAGGTGCTTTCGGCCGGGACGCTCGCCGATCCGGGCAAGCTGAGCGATCTCATCGACGCGGTGAAGCGGTCGGTGGTGCTGGACCAGTCGTGGGACATCCTGGACTTCGTCAGCAAGATGCGCGGGGTGTCCGGCGGCGGCATCCAGTTCACGACGATCCCGGTGGTGAACCAGGACTACCGGTACGACAAATCCCATCCGACGGCGACCGCGGTGCAGGTGGATCCGGCGCAGGTGAAAGCGTTTGCGTCCGGGCTGATCGGCGCGGCGCCGCCCGCCGCCCCGCCGGGTGCGCCGAAGGCGGCGGTGGAGATTTCCAACGCCGGTGGCGCTTCGGGCCTCGCGGCGCGGGTCGCGGATGTGCTGAAGGGCAAGGGATTCGCCGCCACCGCCGACGGAAACGCGCCGTCGCAGCGGACGTCGATCGTGCGCTACCCGGCCGCGCTCGCCGCCGAGGGCGCGGAGGTGGCGAAGGAACTGGGCGGACTGTCCACTAAGGAATCGGCGGACGTTCCGGCGGGGCACATCCAGGTGGTGCTCGGGAAGGTCTACTCAGGACCGGGGGTGTCGGACGGCGGGTCCGCGGCTGGGGTGCCGGCGAAGGCCGACCAGCCGCAGCCCGTCACGTCAGACGGTGACCGAGTTCCGGGGCCGTCGTGATGTCGGCGCGCTCGAACCGGACATTGGACACGCCCTCGCGTTCCGCGTGCGCTCGTGCCTGCTCGAGAACGGC
>NZ_JBSFNS010000135.1:0-19016 GCF_053587275.1 Amycolatopsis sp. NPDC003676 | reverse complement strand
TCTTTAGCCAAACACTTTGTAAATAATTTAACCTCAGGGTTCCCCTCACGACCTCCGCAAGCCAGTCACGTGGCGACAAGTCGGCGTGGCGCAGCACACCCTTGCCCGGCAAAGTTCGGCATGCCTAAACTTTGAGTTGGGGCGACCGATATCAGGGAGTGGGCGTACATGGCGGTGGCGGAAGCGGCACGTCCGCGCGGCGTGGCCCGGCTGAGGGCCGGTTGGGCGCTGCTCGGGCCTGCCTTTGTCGCCGCGATCGCGTACGTCGACCCGGGCAATGTCGCGGCCAACGTCAGCGCCGGCGCGCGCTACGGCTACCTGCTGGTCTGGGTGATCGTCGCGGCGAACCTGATGGCCGTGCTGGTGCAGTACCTGTCGGCGAAGCTCGGTCTCGTCACCGGCCAGTCGCTGCCCGAAGCGCTGCGCGACCGGCTGTCCAGCCGGGCGCGGCTCGCGTACTGGGCGCAGGCCGAGATCGTCGCGATCGCCACCGACCTGGCCGAGGTCGTCGGCGGCGCGATCGCGCTCAACCTCCTTTTCGGACTCCCGCTCGTTGCGGGCGGGCTGATCACCGGCCTGGTGTCGCTGGTGCTGCTCGCGGTCCAGGACCGCGGCGGCCAGCGGCCGTTCGAACGCGTCGTGACCGGCCTGCTGGTGGTGATCGCGGTCGGGTTCCTGGCGAGCCTGTTCATCGAACCGCCGTCGGCCGCCGGGATCGCGCACGGCCTGGTGCCGCGGTTCAGCGGCGGCGACAGCGTCCTGATCGCGGCCGCGATGCTCGGCGCGACGGTGATGCCGCACGCGGTGTACCTCCACTCCGGACTCGTCCGCGACCGGCACGGCAAACCCGCACCCGAGCGGCGCAGGCGGCTGCTGCGGGCGACCCGGTACGACGTCGGGTTCGCGATGCTGCTCGCCGGCGCGGTGAACCTCGGCATGCTGCTCGTCGCGGCGACGAATCTCCAAGGCCAGCAAGGCGTCGACACCATCGAAGGCGCGCACGGGGCAGTCGCCGCCGCGCTCGGACCGGGCGTCGCGCTGCTGTTCGCGATCGGGTTGCTCGCTTCCGGACTGGCGTCGACGTCAGTGGGTGCGTACGCGGGCGCGATGATCATGCAAGGCTTGCTGCGCAAGAGGATCCCGATCGTGGTGCGCCGGCTCGTCACGCTCACTCCGGCGATTGTCGTGCTGGCGCTGGGCGCCGATCCGAGCGCGGCGCTGGTGGTGTCGCAGGTGGTGCTGTCGTTCGGCATCCCGTTCGCGCTCGTGCCGCTGATCCGGCTCACCGCCGACCGCGGGCTCATGGGCGCGGACGCCAACCGCCGGACCACCACGGTGCTCGCCTCGGTCGTCGCCGCGGTGATCATCCTGCTCAACGTCGTGCTGATCGTGCTCACCTTCGGCGGCTGAGCCAGTCCTAACCGGACGGAACCGGCAGGGCCGCCGGACGGTCCGACTAGCATCTGCGCGAAGCCGACCGAGGAGCCCGACCCCGTGACCGACGAACAGACCCGCCCGCACGACCCGAACCGCACGGCCCCCGCCGGCCGCGTGGTGGCCGGCCGCTACCTGCTGCTCGGCGAACTGGGCCGCGGCGGCATGGGCATCGTGTGGCGCGCGCAGGACCAGGTGATCGGACGGCAGGTCGCGATTAAAGAGCTGCGGCTGCCCGAAGCTGAAGGCGCCGCGGTGTTTTCCGAGCGGATCCTGCGCGAAGTGCGGGCAGGCGGGCGGCTCAACGACCCCGCCGTCGTGACGGTGTACGACGTGGTCACCGACCAGGGCACCACCTGGATCGTGATGGAGCTGGTCGAAGCGCCCACCCTCGCCGATCTGGTGCGCACGCACGGCCCGATGCCCGAACAACAGGCGGCGATGATCGGGGAGCGGGTGCTGTCCGCGCTGCAGGCCGCGCACGCCGCCGGGATCGTGCACCGCGACGTCAAACCGGCCAACATCATGGTCGCGCCGGACGGCCGGGTGAAGCTCACCGACTTCGGCATCGCGCACGCCATCGACGACCCGCGGCTCACCACGAGCGGGATGATCGTCGGCTCGCCCGCGTTCATGGCCCCGGAGCGGGTCGAGGGCCGCGAGGCGATGGCCGAATCGGACCTGTGGTCGCTCGGCGCGACGCTGTACTTCGCGGTCGAGGGCATCGTCGCGTTCGAACGGCCCACCACGGCCGCGACGCTGCACGCGATCATGACCGAAGTGCCGTACCTGACCCGCGTGCAGGGCCCGCTCGGCGCGGTCATCCTCGGCCTCCTGGTGGCGAACCCGGAAGCCCGGCTCACCGCGACGCAGGCCCGGGCGCAGCTCGCGCACGCCACCGGTCCGACGCAGCGTCCGGCGACCGCCGTGATGCCGCAGCAGGAAACCCGGGTGGGCGGGCAGCCGACCCGGATGGCCGCGAAGCCGGAGGGCAAGAGCCGCCGCGGCCTGTGGGCGGGCGCGATCGCGGTGCTGGTGGTCGCGGCGCTGGCCGGCGGGTTCTTCCTCGGCAAGCCGGTGTGGTCGCCGAAGAAGGACGCGCAGCAGGCCGACACCGTCAGCTACGGCCCGGACGGCTACCTCAAGACCCAGATCTCCTCGTACCAGATCTGCTACAACGCCGTGGTCCAGCCGGGCGTGGTGATCAGCTCGGACAACAACGTCGACTGCAAGAAGAACCACACGCTCGAGGTCTACGACGTCGCCGACCCGCTGCCGCTGGAGAGCTGGAGCGACAGCGACGCGGTCGTGGCCCCGTATCCCGGCCTGGAGGACATCAGCCGGGCCGCCGAGGCGCGTTGCGCGGCCGCGTTCCACTCCGCGGTGGTGCCGCCGCAGCAGCGCGCGGGCTTGTCGTACCGGGCGATCGTGCCGACCCAGCAGGCGTGGCAGGTCCAGCCGGACAACGACAGCAGCAGCGGCCCGAACCGCAAGATCTACTGTGTCCTGTCGCGCACCAGCAACGACCAGATCCCGGCGCAGATCACCGCCAAGGTCAAGTAGCCGCGCGAGAAGTTCCGCGCGAAGCGGCGCGGCGGCGGAAATTCTCCGAAGTTCCCGGTGGCACACCAGGTCGAGGCCGGGTTCGGCGGCCTGAGGAGGTACCGTCGTGGCCATGTCCACCTCACCTGCCGCCGCGCCCGGACGTCCGTTCGGCCGCGTGCTCACCGCGATGGCGACCCCCTTCGACCGAGCCGGGGCGCTGGACGTGAAGCGGGCCCAGGAACTGGCCGAGTACCTTGTGGACCTCGGCAACGACGGCCTCGTCGTCAACGGCACCACCGGCGAGAGCCCGACCACGACCGACCAGGAGAAGGCCGCGCTGATCCGCGCCGTCGTCGAGGCGGTCGGCGACCGCGCGACCGTCGTCGCGGGGGCGGGCACCAACAACACCGCGCACAGCATCGAGCAGGCCCAGGCCGCCGCCGAAGCGGGCGCGCACGGCCTGCTCGTGGTCACGCCGTACTACTCGCGGCCGAGCCAGGCCGGGCTGTTCGCGCACTTCACCACGGTCGCGGACGCCACCGAGCTGCCGGTCATGCTCTACGACATCCCGCCGCGCTCGATCGTGCCCATCGAGGTCGACACGCTGCAGCGGCTGGCCGAGAACCCGCGCATCGTCGCGGTGAAGGACGCGAAGGGCGACCTGATCGCCGGCTCCGAGGTCATCGCGAACACCCACCTCGCCTACTACTCCGGCGACGACGGCCTGAACCTGCCGTGGCTGTCGGTCGGCGCGGTCGGCGTGGTCAGCGTGATCGGGCACGTCGTGGCGGGCCGGATCCGCGCGATGATCGAGGCCTACGAGGCGGGCGACACGTCCACCGCGCGCACGAACCACCGCGCGATGCTGCCGGTGCTGCGGGCGATGTCGCGCGTCGGCGGCGTCGCGTTCAGCAAGGCTTCGCTGCGCCTGCGCGGGTTCGACATCGGCGACCCTCGCCTGCCGATCGTGGCCCCGTTCGACGACCAGCTCGAGCAGATCGCGGCCGATCTCGCCCAGGGCGGCGTGCCGCTGGAGGACAGCGCGGCCTCGGACTGGCATGGTGCACGGGTGGCACAAGCAGATTCGCAGGCGGCCTACACCGCCCCCACCTCGCACACCAGCGTTGGGACAATGCCCCGGTGACCTCACTTCCCGCCGGACCCGGCCCGACGCACCTCCCGCCCGCACTTCCCGAGGGAGCCCTGCGCGTCGTCGCGCTCGGCGGCATCGGCGAGGTCGGGCGCAACATGACCGTCTTCGAATTCGACGGCAGGCTCCTGATCGTCGACTGCGGCGTCCTCTTCCCCGAGGACGACCAGCCCGGCGTCGACCTGATCCTGCCGGACTTCCGCGCGATCGAGGACCGGCTCGACGACATCGACGGCCTCGTGCTCACCCACGGGCACGAGGACCACATCGGCGCCGTCCCGTTCCTGCTCCGGCTGCGCCCGGACGTGCCGATCTACGGTTCGCGGTTCACCAACGCGCTGCTCGCGGCCAAAGCCAAGGAGCACCGCCAGCGGCCGAAGCTGATCGAGGTCCGCGAGGGGGAGCGGCGCAAGGTCGGCGCGTTCGACCTCGAGTTCTTCGCGGTGAACCACTCGATCCCGGACGCGCTCGCGGTCGCCATCCGCACGCCGGCCGGCGTCGTGCTGCACACCGGCGACATCAAGCTCGACCAGCTGCCGCTCGACGGGCGGCTCACCGACCTCGCGGGCTTCTCGCGCCTCGGCGACGAGGGCGTGGACCTGTTCTGCGTCGACTCGACCAACGCCGAGGTGCCCGGGTTCGTCATGCCCGAGCGCGACATCGGCCCGGTGGTCGACGACGTGATCCGCAAGGTCGACCAGCGCGTGATCGTCGCCTGCTTCGCCAGCCACGTGCACCGCGTGCAGCAGGTGCTGGACGCGGCTGCCCGGCACGGCCGCCGCGTGGCGTTCGTGGGCCGGTCGATGGTCCGGAACATGGGCATCGCGGCCGAGCTGGGCCTCCTGAACGTCCCGGACGGCCTGCTCGTGGACCTGGACCAGGCCAGCAACCTGCCCGAAAGCAAGGTGCTGTTCGTGTCGACGGGTTCCCAAGGCGAGCCGCTGTCCGCGCTGTCGCGGATGGCGCGCGGCGAGCACCGGCAGATCTCGATCCGCGCGGGCGACACCGTCGTGCTGGCCAGCTCGATGATCCCGGGCAACGAGACCGCGGTGTTCGGCGTCGTCAACGGACTGACCCGGCTCGGCGCGAACGTCGTGCACCAGGGCAACGCGAAGGTGCACGTGTCCGGCCACGCGTCCGCGGGCGAGCTGCTCTACCTGTACAACGCGGTCCGGCCGAGCAACGTGATGCCGGTGCACGGCGAGTGGAAACACTTGCGCGCCAACGGAGAGCTCGCGATCCGCACCGGCGTCGCGCCGGACAACGTGGTGATCGCCGAGGACGGCGTGGTCGTGGACCTGGTCGACGGCAAGGCCTCGCGCACCGGCCGCGTCGAGGTCGGGCACGTGTACGTGGACGGCCTGTCCGTCGGCGACGTCGGCGAGTCGACGCTGTCCGACCGGCTCGTGCTCGGCGAGGGCGGGTTCATCGCGATCACCATGGCGGTCGATTCGAACACCGGCCGCGCGATGAGCAGCCCGACGATCTCCGGCCGCGGCTTCTCCGACGACCCGAAGGCCCTCGACGCCGTCGTGCCGCTCGTGGAGATGGAGCTGGCGCGGACGGAAGCCGAGGGCATCACCGACACCCATCGCATCGCGCAGGCGGTGCGCCGGGTCGTCGGCCGGTGGGTCGCCGACACCTACCGCAGGCGGCCGATGATCGTGCCGACGGTCATCCCGGTCTGAGCCGGCTCTGATTCAGCGGCGCGCGCCCGCCAGCAGCAACGCCATCATGACGATCGCTGCCTGGCGGGCGAGCGCGTTGCGCGCTCTGCGCTGTTCGGCCCTGCTCGGTCGGTTGTCCATGAGAACCCCCAGGTGTCTCGTGCGGCTCGCTCCAGTGTGGCGGGCCCGCAGGTAGGACACATCCCGCCCGAGGTTGGTTCCCGTCTCCGCCCGAGGGAGTAGTCAGGCCACCGCGGCGGTCTGTCGTTGGACCAGGTACGCGCCGCCGAGCAGCAGCGCGGCGCCGACCGCTTGCGGCCAGGCGAGCGCTTCGCCGAGCAACGCCCACGCGAACGCCGCCGCCGCGACGGGTTCGAGCAGCCCGACGACGCTCGCCACCGAGGCGGGCAGGTGGCGCAGCGCGGAGATCCCCGCGACGTAAGGGATCGCCGTCGACAGCACCACGAGGCAGATCAGCAGCAGCCACAGCGGCGGCGTCCACGGTCCGAACGGGACGGTCTGGTTCGCCATGCTCAACGGCAGCGTCCACGGCGGAGCGGTGACGCTCACGAGCAAGCCGCCGATCACCATGCCCCAGGTGACCAGCCCGAGCGGTTCGCGGTCGGCGACCGCGCGTTCGCCGAGCAGGAAGTACCCGGCCGAACAGAGCGCCGCGCCGGTACCCGCCAGCACGCCGATCGCGTCGAGCCGCAGCCCTTGCCAGACCTGCGCGACCAGCGCCAGCCCGATCAGCGCCACCGTCATCCCGAACCACAGCATGCGTGGCAGCCGCTTACGCCGCACCACGCGTACCCACAACGCGATCAGCACCGGCGACAGGAACTCCAGCAGGATCGCGATCCCGACCGGAATCCGTTCCGCGGCAATGAAATACAGCAGCTGCGTCCCGGCCACGCCGAGCGCGCCGTACGCCAGCAGCATCGGCCATTCCCCGCGCCGGACCCGCAGCGTGTGCGGGGCGAAGAGCGCGGTGCCGATCAGCAGCAGGACTCCCGCCGTCCCGATCCGCAGCACCGCCACCTGTTCCGGCGTCATGCCCGCTTCCATCACCGGTTTGGCGAGCGTTCCGGACGTGCTGAAGAAGACCGCGGCGAGCAGCACGAGCGAGAGGCCGCGGCCCCGGTGGATCACCCGGGGTCGTTCGAGGACAGGGAGTTCGGTGGTCACGCGCGGGACACTACGGAGCGGAACGAGCGAGCGAAACTGAGTTATTCCCCGGTTTTCAGGCCCGTCGCGACGTGTGTCGTGATCGTTGCCAGCCGTCGCCCCTGAATCCGCAGTGCCCGCAGCGCGGTGTCGTCCGGTGCCGCGGATTTGCGCGAGACGAACGAGCCGCCGTACGGGTTGCCGGACTCCATCAGGTGCGGGTCGGCGTAGCCGAGCGGGACGACGATCGCGCCCCAGTGGTAGAAGATGTTGTTGATTGCCAGCACGGTCGCTTCGAGACCGCCGTGCGCGGTGGACGCCGAGGTGAACGACGTCGCCACCTTGTCGGCCAGTTTCCCTTGCGCCCACAGGCCGCCCGTGGTGTCCACAAAGGACTTCAGCTGCGCGGCGGGCCCACCGAACCGGGTCGGGCTGCCGAGCGCGAGCCCGTCCGCCCACTCGAGATCGGCCAACGTGGCGAGCTCATGATGCGGCCCGGCGTCAACCCAGGCCTGCCACCGCCGATTGCTCGCGATCGCTTCCGGCGGCGCGGTCTCGGGCACGGTGCGAACGCGTACCTCCGCCCCGGTTTCGCCCGCCCCTTCGGCGAGCGCGTCAGCCAGGGCGGCGGTGTTGCCGGTAGCGCTGTAGTAGACGACCAGAATGCGGGTGCTCACACCTCGCGACCCTAGCCGGGTTGGCTGGTGTGTCCCACGATCCGGACTCAGCGCTGCGGCTTCCAGGGGCTGACCGTGTCGGTCGGCCGGGTCGGATCGTAGAAACGCGGACGGATGGGTTCGTGGCGGCGCAACGGAACCAGGCCGTCGGTGATGGCCTGCATGATCTTGGCGTGCGCGCGAACGCCCGCGCCCGGCCGCTCCGGCTCGACGTCGGAGAGGTCCACCGGCGTCCCGAAATGCACCTTGAACCGAGGCCGCCGCAACGGCGCGCTCAACCCGGATTTCGCCAGCGGCAGCAGATCAGCGGGCCCGTTGACGGTCTCCGTGCCCCAGTACACGGCCTCGTGCGCGCCCCACTGGCTGATCGGAATCACCGGCACGCCCGCCGCGAGCGCGAGCCGGGCCGCCCCCGTCTTGCCGCGCTCCGGCCACAGCCCCGGGTCGTGGCTGATCCGCCCTTCCGGATAGACGACGATCGGCTCGCGCGTAGTCCGCAACGCCTCCGCCGCCTCCGCGAACTGCCCGATCGCCGTCGCCGCCTTCGCCCGGTCCACGCGCAGATGCCCGCTGACTTTGAGCGCCGGACCGATGACCGGAGCGTCGAGAATCCCGCCGGCGAGCATGAAGCGGGGGTTGATGCCGATCCGCTTGCAGGCCGCCATGAGCACGAAGGCGTCGAACACGCCGATGTGATTGGCCGTCATGAGCAGCGGTTTGCCCCGGAGTTCCCGCGGCACCGAGCCGGTCACGGTGAGCCGCCCGACGAGGTTCACCAGCCCCCGGTCGATGTTGAGCATCGTCCGCCAGATCGCGGGGGCCCGGCGCGGAGCCTCGTCCTGTTGCAGCGCGAACATGGGCAAAGCATTTCACGGGTGAATCCACCTGGGACAACGCGGTTCTCGATGAGGCGGGGCCGAGAGGGGCTCGGGAGGCTGTCGTGGCTGCTCAGGACGTCTCTGGCCGCTGGAGGTGCTTGACCGCTGGAGCTTGCTTGGAGCGGTGGTCAGTAGTTCCACTCCCAGCCGAGGCCGTTGTTCAAGAATCCGTTGCCGGCCGGGACCTCGGCTTCCAAGGGAACGGCGAGGGGCAACGACGATGCTTCCACAAGATCCACTGTGATCCGGAGACGATTGTTTCGGGTGCGCTGCGAGTGGCACATGTGACTATCGGTCCTCGCCCGTTACCGTGGAGGCATGGCTGGGTCGGCGACGAGGAAGCGGAGCACGGCGGGAAGCGGCGGGAAGGCACCGGCGCGTAGTTCGCGTACTCCGGCGAAGTCTCGGACGGCTGCCTCGAGCAGGTCGTCCAAAGGCTCGGCCAGGGGCAGGAGCAGCTCCCGGCCGCGGACGTCCAGCGCCCGGCGCCCAGCCCCCCGGCGCAAGAACGGCGCGTTCGGGCGCGGAGTGCGCAGCACCTGGAACCTCGCCGCGAAGGGGATCGGCTCGCTCGCCCGGACCGTCGGGCGCACGCGGGAGCTCGAAGCGGAACACCGTCGCGACGGGCTTGCTCTCGGGCTGATCGCGCTGGCCATCGTCGCCGCGGTCGGGGTTTGGTGGCGGGCGGCCGGGCCGATCGGTGCGGGTGTCGAGGTCGCTACCCGGACGGTGCTCGGCGCGGGGGCGGTGACGCTGCCGCTGGTGCTGCTTGTGGTCGCGGTCGCGTTGATGCGGTCCGAGCCGCAACCGGAGACCCGGCCGCGGATGGTCATCGGCACGGTGCTGGTCGTGCTGTCCGTGCTTGGGATGCTGCACATCTTCACCGCGCTCCCGGACACCAACGACGGCCGCATGTACGCGGGCGGCATCCTCGGCGCGTTTTCCGGCGGGCTGCTGACCAAGGGCGTCACCACCTGGGTCGCGGTGCCGCTGCTGATTCTGGCGCTGCTGTTCGGCGTGCTCGTGTTCACCGGCACGCCGGTCCGCGACATCCCGCACCGCTTGCGCACCTGGGGGCTCGACGAGGAGGAGCTGGCCGAGTACGAGGGCAGCCAGCACGACGAAGAGCCCGAACCCGAACCCGAACCCGAGGCCGACCCGAAGTCCGTCCGGCTGCGGAAGCCGTCGCGGCGGCGCCAGGCCAGCGCCGACAAGGACGGCGAGCAGCTCGACATCGACGCCGCGCTCGCCGAACCCGCCACGCCGATCCGGCCGCCGAAGCCGGTCGCGCCGCCCGCCGAGGTGCCGGAGAAGAAGCAGAAGAAGGCTCCGGAACCCGCGCTGTCGGTCACCCGCACCGTCGAGGGCGACTACGCGCTTCCGCCGCCGGACCTGCTGAAGCTCGGCGACGCGCCGAAGTCCCGCAGCAAGGCCAACGACCAGATGATCGAGGCGATCACCGGCGTCCTCGACCAGTTCAACGTCGACGCGCAGGTCACCGGCTTCACCCGCGGCCCGACGGTCACCCGGTACGAGGTCGAGCTCGGCCCGGGCGTGAAGGTCGAGAAGATCACCGCGCTGACCAAGAACATCGCCTACGCGGTGGCCACCGACAACGTCCGCCTCCTCGCGCCGATCCCGGGCAAGTCCGCGGTCGGCATCGAGGTGCCCAACTCCGACCGCGAGATGGTGCGCCTCGGCGACGTGCTGCGCGCCCCGACCACGGTCAAGGACAACCACCCGATGCTGATCGGGCTCGGCAAGGACATCGAGGGCGAGTTCGTCACCGCGAACCTCACGAAGATGCCGCACTTGCTGGTCGCCGGTTCCACCGGTTCCGGTAAGTCGAGCTTCGTGAACTCCATGCTGGTGTCGCTGCTGGCCCGCTCGACGCCCGCCGAATGCCGGATGATCCTGATCGACCCGAAGATGGTCGAGCTGACGCCGTACGAGGGCATCCCGCACCTGATCACGCCCATCATCACGCAGCCGAAGAAGGCCGCCGCCGCGCTGGCCTGGCTCGTCGAGGAGATGGAGCAGCGCTACCAGGACATGCAGGCCAACCGGGTCCGTCACATCGACGACTTCAACTCCAAGGTCCGTTCCGGCGACATCACCGCGCCGCCGGGCAGCGAACGCGAGTACCAGCCGTACCCGTACATCATGGCGATCGTCGACGAGCTCGCCGACCTGATGATGACCGCCCCGCGCGACGTCGAGGACGCGATCGTCCGGATCACCCAGAAGGCCCGTGCCGCGGGCATCCACCTGGTGCTCGCGACGCAGCGGCCGTCGGTCGACGTCGTCACCGGCCTGATCAAGACGAACGTGCCCTCGCGGCTCGCGTTCGCCACTTCATCGCTCACCGACTCGCGGGTCATCCTCGACCAGCCGGGTGCGGAGAAGCTGATCGGCATGGGCGACGCGCTCTACCTGCCGATGGGCGCCGGGAAACCGGTCCGCATCCAGGGCGCGTTCGTCGGCGACGAGGAAATCGCCGCGGTCGTCAACTTCGCCAAGGAACAGGCGCAGCCGGACTACAACGAGGGCGTCACCAGTGCCAAGGCGGGCGAGAAGAAGGAAATCGACCCGGACATCGGCGACGACCTCGACGTCCTGCTCCAGGCCGCCGAGCTGATCGTCACGTCGCAGTTCGGGTCCACCTCGATGCTGCAGCGCAAGCTCCGCGTCGGGTTCGCCAAAGCCGGACGGCTGATGGACCTGCTGGAAAGCCGCGGCATCGTCGGCCCGTCGGAGGGCTCGAAGGCCCGCGACGTGCTGATCAAGCCGGAGGAACTGGAGTCGGTGCTGTTCATGATCCGCGGCGGTTCCGACGCGGGCGGGGCGCCCGCCGGCGGCGAGGACGAAGACTTCTGAGCCGCCCGTGCAACCTGGCGGCCCGTCCGGCTCGTCCACTGCGCATGGACCTCAAGAAGCTCGCACTGGGTATCGGGACGGCCGCCGCGCTGGCCGGGTGCGCGGGCGGCACGGTCGCCGTCGCGCAGACACCGTCGCGACCGCCTGCCGCCGAGCTGGGCGGGAACGTGGCGCTCACGCCCGGCCAGGAGGTGCAGGTCGCCGGCCGGGACCTGACGGTGCGCTACCGCCAGCTGGTCTCGGATTCGCGCTGCCGTCCGGGCAGGCAGTGCTTCGTGGCGGGGGAGGCGGTCGTGGCGCTGGTCCTGACCGAGCCGGGTCGCGGGGAGCACACGTCCGTCCAGTTGCACACCGGGCGCCAGGGTCCGGACGCGACGTCGTTCGCGGGCACGACGGTGAAGCTCGAGGCGGTGGACGGGTCGGGCGGCCGGATTCTCGTCCGGTTCTCGTGAGGGTTCAGAACTCGAGCAGCATGCGCGAGTTCCCCAGGGTGTTCGGCTTGACGTAGGGCAGGTCGAGGAACTCCGCCACACCCGGGTCAAGGGAGCGCCGCATCTCCGCGTACACCTCGTGCGACACCGGTGCCCCGTCGATCTCAACGAACCCGTGGCCGGCGAAGAAAGACGTCTCGAACGTCAGCACGAACAGCCGCTTCAGGCCCAGTTCGCGGGCCTCTTCGACGAGCCTGCCGACCAGCGCGCGGCCGATCCCGCGGCCGCGCGCCGCCTTGTCGACCACCACGGTGCGCAGTTCGCCGATGTCCTCCCACAGCACGTGCAGCGCGGCGGCGCCCAGCACGTCCTCGGTGCCGTTCTCTTCGTCGGTCGCGACCCAGAACTCCTGCACCGCCTCGTAGAGCGTGACCAGATCCTTCTCGAGGAGCACGCGGCCCGCGTCGGAGTCGACGAGGGCCTTGATCTTGCGGACGTCGGCGATCCGCGCGCGGCGGACGGACGGAGGGCGGGAATCGGGCACCCGGTCAAGATAACTACCGCGAGGACCGGGTGTGCCGAGCGGCTCCATCGGGGGACCCCGGATGCGTGACGCTACGAGTCGTCACGTATAGCTAGTGACCGCACATGACCAGTAGCGGCGGGCGCTGGCCGGCTACCGGCCCTCGGGAGGAACCTGCATGTCCGGCAGCACTGTGGCCGCCCCGGAACGATCCGGCCATCCTCCCGCCGGGCCGAGCGCGCAGGCCCGGTTCCGGCCTGAGCTGCAGGGCGTGCGGGCGCTGGCCTCGGTGCTGGTCGTGGTCTACCACGTGTGGTTCGACCGGATCTCCGGCGGCGTCGACGTGTTCTTCCTCGTCTCCGGGTTCCTGATCACCGGCCAGCTCTACCGGGCGCTGCTGCGCGGCCGGATCGAACTGCGCGCCACCTGGGGCCGGATGATCAAGCGGCTCTTCCCGGCCGCCATGACCGTCCTGCTGACCGTCGTGGTCGTGTCGCAGCTGCTGCTGCCCCAGGACCGCTGGTTCCAGACCATCCGCGAGGTCGTCGCGTCGGCGCTGTTCTACGAGAACTGGCAGCTCGCGGCGGATTCGGTGGACTACTTCGCCCAGCACAACAGCGCGAGCCTCGTGCAGCACTTCTGGTCGCTGTCCATCCAGGGCCAGTTCTACCTGGTGTGGCCGCTGCTGTTCGTCGGGCTCGGCCTGCTCGTGCGCCGCCTCGGCTGGTCGCTGCGCGGCACAGTGAACCTGCTGCTGATCGTCCTGTTCGCGGCTTCGCTGGCGTACTCGGTGTACCTCACCGCGGCCGACCAGCCGCTGGCCTACTTCCACGGCCTGACCCGCGTGTGGGAGTTCGCGCTCGGCGGCCTGATGGCGATGTTCCTCGACCAGGTCACGCTGCCACGCCTGTTGCGCATCGTGCTCGGCTGGATCGGCGTCGCGGGGCTGGTGCTGTGCGGCGTCCTGCTCGACGTCGACAGCGTGTTCCCCGGCTGGATCGCGCTGTGGCCGACCGTTTCGGCGGGCCTGGTGCTGGTGGCCGGGCAGACCGGCAGCGTGCTCGGCGCGGACCGCTGGCTCAGCTCGAAATTCCTCGGCTACGTCGGCAATCTCAGCTTCTCGCTGTACCTGTGGCACTGGCCGGTGCTGGTCTTCTACCTGATCATCCGCGACCGGGTGGCGGTCGGCCTGCTCGGCGGCACGTTCGTGGTCGGCGTGTCGTTCCTGCTCTCGATCCTGACCTACCACCTGATCGAGAACCCGATCCGGCTGTCGAAGATCGGCACCGCGAAGCACTGGGGCTCCTACCGGTTCGGCGTGCTCGCGCTGGCCCCGGTGCTCGTCGCGAGCGGCGTCTGGCAGGGCGTGAGCAGCGCGCGGGCGAACTACGAGATCGCCATCGGCGACCCGGACCACCCCGGCGCGGTCGCGCACGCGCCGGGCTTCGTCTACCGCGGCACGCCGTCGCCGGCGATCGTGCCGCCCACGGTGAAGCTCGCCGACGACTGGGCCCGCATCGCGCCGGACCAGTGCTCGAAGTCGCCGCGCAACAAGGAGCTGGAGATCTGCACGGAGGGCCCGGAAGGGCCGCCGACCAAGCGGATCGTGCTCGTCGGCGATTCGCACATCCAGCAGTACCTCGCCGCCTTCCGGCCCGCGGTCGTCTCCGACGGCTGGCAGGTCTCGACCATGCTGAAGGGCGCGTGCCCGTACTCGTCGGGCTCCGAGCTGATGCCCGGCGACAAGAACTGCATCGAGTGGAACAAGGCCGCCACCGACGAACTGCTCGACACGCGCCCGGACGCGGTCGTCATGCTCGGCACGGTCAACGCCAAGCCGGGGCCGAACGAGTCGACGCCGAAGGGCTTCGTCGACGTCTGGTCCGCGTTGAACGACGCGAACATCCCGGTCGTCGCCGTCCGCGACAACCCGCGCTACGCGTTCAACATGGCCAGCTGCGTCGCGCAGAAGAGCCCGACCGACGCGTCGTGCTCGGTGCCGCGGCCCGCCGCGGTGGCCCCGGCTCCGTCGTGGGAGCGGGTCCAGGACATCCCGGACAACGTGTCGTTCCTGGACTTCACCGACTACTACTGCGACCAGAAGCGCTGCCGCGCGGTCGTCGGGAACGTGCTGGTCTACATGGACGACAACCACCCGTCCGCGACGTTCAACACGACACTCGCGCCGATCGCGGTCAAACAGCTCAAACAAGCCCTGCAGTGGTGACCGCGCGCGAGGGGCGAACGGGCGACTTCGGCGACTAGCCGTCGCGGAGCGTCCCGGGTTCGGCACAATGGGGCGGCGGCGGGCTTGCCGCACGGGCACCTGAGGGGGAGCTGGTTTTTTTGACGCGCGCAGGGTGGGACGCATTCCAGGCCGCACAGTCCGAGGCGGCGGCGGGCCGGACGGCCGCGCTGACCGGCCCGGACGGTGTCGGATGGCTGCTCGTCCCCGGCCAGGCGTGGCAGCGGCGGCTGCCGGACGGGAACTGGCAGTACACGCAGCCGCCCGCGGACCCCGGCTACCGCGCGGCCGCCCGGCTCAACCCGCCGCCGGGCGCTCCCGGCCAGCCCGTCCCGGGCGGATACGGCGCGCCGCAGCAGTACCCAGGCGGCCAGCAGGGCTACCCCGGCCCTGGCAACGGACCCCGGCCGCCGTACCCCGGTCCGCAGAGCACCCCGGGCGGATTCCCCGGACCGCAAGGAAATCCGGGCGGTTATCCAGGACCGCAGGGCAACCCCGGCGGTTATCCCGGACCGCAGGGCAATCCCGGCGGTTACGCGGGACCGCCTGCGCCGCAAGGGAACCCGGGCGGCTACAACGGCCCGCCTTCGCCGCCGCAGGGCTACCGCCCGCCGCAGCCCGGGTTCCCGCCCGCACCGCAGGGAGCCCCGTGGTCCGGTCAAGTCCCGGCGCAGCCATCTCCGCCCGCGCCTTCGGGACCCCCGCCCGCCGCTCCTGCACCTTCAGGACCGCCGCCAGCCGTCGCGCCGCCGGTCCCCGCGAGCGCCCCGCCGACCCCAGCCCCGCCGCAGATCCGGGTGGAGAACCTGGGCCAGGCCGGGATGTTCGTCGCCGGAACCGAGTCGATGGCGGAGTTCGTCACGCGCGCCACCCGGGTCGTCGCCTGGGCTGACGCCACCCGGCACGGCACCGCGAACGGCCCCGGCGAACCCCCGCCGCCCGAACCGGAACGGCCGGGTTCGGACGGTTCCGGCAACAACGTGCTCGGCGACATGGCGCGGCACAGCCGGTCGGTCACGCTGGACCTGCTGGCCGCGGGCAACCGGATGTGGCAGCGCAAAGAGCAGTCCCGCTACGAAAAGGCCTATGAGGAGTGGCAGAAGGCCTACGCCGAGTGGGAGAAGCGCGAAGCGGCCCGGATGACGGCGGGCACCAAGCAGCCGAACCCGTTCATCCTGCTGGTGGGGGAGGCGAACACCGGCCAGCGCCGCTTCACCCGGGCGCTGAAGGCGTCGCTGACCGAGGCGGAGGTCGGATTCGACACCGCCGAGTTCTTCGACTGCGCCGCCCTGCTCGCCGAGTACGCCGACGACCCGGTCGAGCGCTCGGTGCCCGCGACGATCAACGACATCGAGAACGGCGGCTCCGCGCTGCTGCTCGCTGAGCGGGTCGACGCGCTCTTCGAGAAGGACCTCGCCGCCACGATCCGCATGCTGCGCAATTACGCGCGCGACCAGGACAGCTGCCGCCTGATCATCCTGGACGGCACCGAGAAGGTGCTCGAACAGCTCAGCACCGAGGCTCCTGACCTGGTGCAGAACATGCTGCAGTACCGGCTGCCCCGGTTCGACCGGCCCGGCGCGGCCGCCGCGCTGCTCGACGTTCTCGCCCGGGAGCGCTCGTTCGGCCTGCCCGCCGACGTGCGCGACCGCCTCGCCGCGCTGGCGAACGAACCCAGCGCGCGCACGGTGGAGGCCTTGCTGGACGCCGCCTCGCGGCAGGCGATCAGCCGGGGAGCGATGCCGGGCACCCGGATCGAGATCGGCCACCCGGACATCGAGCCGCTCGTGGCCGCGGCGGGCCAGCGCGGCGGATCCTCGATCGAGGAGCTGCTCGCCGAGCTGGACGGGATGATCGGCCTCGCCGCGGTCAAGGAGCGGGTCCGCTCGCTGACGTCGGAGATGACGATCGACGCGCGCCGCCGGGAAGCGGGCATGAAGGTCGCCGTGCGCAGCCGGCACCTGCTGCTGACCGGGAATCCGGGCACGGCCAAGACGACTGTCGCCCGGCTGCTCGGCAAGATCTACCAAGCGCTCGGCGCGCTGCCCAAGGGCCACGTCGTCGAGGTGACCCGCACCGACCTGGTCGGGGAGTACGTGGGCCAGACGTCGCTGAAGACCCGTGCGGCGGTTCAGCGGGCCGTCGGCGGCGTGCTGTTCCTCGACGAGGCCTACAACCTCGTGAACGACAAGGACGACGACTTCGGCCGGGAAGCCGTCGCGGAATTGTTGGTGCAGATGGAAAACCACCGCGAGGACCTGGTGGTCTTCGCGGCCGGTTACCCCAAGGAGATGGACGCGTTCCTGGAGTCCAACTCCGGCCTGCGCTCGCGGTTCGCCGGCACCATCGAATTCCCGGACTACTCCAACGACGAGCTCGCGCAGATCTTCCGCGCGATGGCGAAGGGCCAGGGCTACGAGCTGTCCGCGGACCTGCTCGCGGCGCTGCCCGAGGCGGTCCGGCGGATCCCGCGCGGCCGCGGGTTCGCGAACGGCCGGTCCGCGCGCGTGCTGCTGGAAGCGGCGATCGGCAAGCAGTCGACCCGGCTGACCACCGACGGCGGCGCGGACCTGGTCACGCTCGTCGCCGCTGACCTGCCGCAGCCCGGCGAATCCGGAGTAGGTGCGGTGGACGACTCCGGGCCGCGGCGCAGTCTCCCGGAGCTGCTGGCCGAACTGGACGCGATGATCGGGCTCGACTCGGTGAAGCAGCGCGTGCGGTCCATGGTGGACGAAATGGCCGTGGACGCGCGGCGCCGCGACGCGGGCATGAAGGTCGCCGTCCGCAGTCGCCACCTGCTTTTCACTGGCAACCCGGGCACGGCCAAGACGACCGTGTCGCGGCTGGTCGGGCAGATTTACCGGGAGCTGGGCGTGCTTCCCTCCGGTCACCTGGTCGAAGTCGGCCGTGGGGACCTCGTCGCCGAATTCACCGGCCAGACCGCGCCGAAGACGCGAGAGGTGTGCGAGCGGGCCGCGGGCGGCGTGCTGTTCATCGACGAGGCGTACAACCTGGTGCGCGACGACAACGACGACTACGGCAAGGAAGCTGTCACCGAACTGCTGGTGCAGATGGAAAACCACCGCGAGGACCTGGTGGTCTTCGTCGCGGGCTATCCCAAGCAGATGGACGAGTTCCTCGAGTCCAACCCGGGGCTGCGGTCGCGGTTCTCCGGCCGGATCGAGTTCCCGGACTACTCCAACGACGAACTCGCCGGGATTTTCACGGTGATGGCGAAGAGCCAGGGCTACGAACTGTCCGCCGACCTCTCAGCCGCGCTGCCCGAGGCGATCCGCCGCATTCCGCGCGGCCGCGGGTTCGCGAACGGCCGGTCCGCGCGCGGCCTGCTGGAAGCCGCGATCAGCGGACAGTCCAGCCGCCTCGCCGCCGCACCAGACACGCCGTCGGATCAGCTGGCCGTCCTGGTCGCCGCGGACCTGCCGGGCGAAGCCGGGGTCGCGGTCAGCGACGACGCCGGACCGCGCCGGGGACTGGACGACCTGCTGGCCGAACTCGACGGGATGATCGGCCTGGACGAGGTGAAGTCGCAGGTCCGCGCCCTGGTGGCGGAAACGCGGCTGGACGCGCGCCGCCGCAAGGCCGGGCTGCCGGTCGGGGCGCGCAGCAGGCACCTGGTGTTCACCGGCAACCCGGGCACGGCGAAGACGACCGTCGCGCGCCTGATGGGGCAGCTGTACCGCGAGCTGGGCGTGCTGCCGTCCGGGCACCTCGTCGAGGTCGCGCGGCCGGACCTGGTGGGCGAGTACATCGGCCAGACCGCGCCGAAAACCCGCGAGGTGTGCGAGCGGGCGATCGGCGGACTGCTGTTCATCGACGAGGCCTACAACCTGGTCCAGACCTACTCGAACGGCACCGACTTCGGCGGCGAGGCGGTCGCCGAACTGCTCGTGCAGATGGAGAACCACCGCGAGGACCTGATCGTGATCGCCGCGGGCTACCCGGCGGACATGGACCGCTTCCTCGACGCCAACGCGGGCCTGCGGTCCCGCTTCGGCGCCACAGTGCATTTCGCCGACTACGACAACGCCCAGCTGGCCGAGATTTTCACCGCCATGGCGGGCAAACAGGGCTACCGCCTCGACGCCGGGCTCGTAGAAGCGCTGCCCGGATTCATGGCCGGGCTCGACCGCGGCGCCGGTTTCGCGAACGGCCGTTCGGCCCGCGGCCTGCTCGAACGCGCGATCCGGGCGCAGGCGATGCGGCTGGCCGGCCCGGACGTCGACCTGGAGGCCCTGGACGACGCCGAGCTGACTCTGCTGACGGTCCCGGACGTGTCCGCAGGTACGTGAGGGGAACCCTGAGGGAATCAGATTCCCTCAGGGTTCCCCTCACGTACTGGAAGCCCCGCCGACAGCCCCGGCGAGACCCGGCCGGAGGAGACCGGGTCACCGCGCTGGGCGA